>NZ_JAWOAI010000163.1:0-18719 GCF_033194735.1 Streptomyces sp. W16 | reverse complement strand
CTGCTCACGCCGATCACGCTCCTCGGCTGTCAGCCCACCGCCATCGGGATACCTCACCCCTCCGGCATAGCGCAGCCGACGCCAACCGTCACGACCAGACGTAACCCGCACCGTTAAAGATCTCTAGCGCTGGATCCTGCTCGTCCGTGATTCCCGTGGTTCCCCGCAGGATCTGGCACGCGAATGGCACGACTCGTTCGCAATGGAGAGCCCTGGGTGGTAGTTCGGTCTTGGCGCCTGAGCCTCAGCCGGATGGTGTCCCGCCGAGTGGTGTAGTCACTGGTCGAGCTGATTCGGTTTCTGCTGTGGTGGAAGCTGGGGATCGTCCTCGGTCGGTTGCGTCGTGAGGAGTTCGGCCATGGAGGCTTCGGAGAGGTAGCGGCGGTCGAAGACCTGCCATTCGTCGTGGAGTTCGGCCAGGACCGCGGCGGCCAGCCGGTCGAGGGCGGCGGGGTTGGGGAAGACCTGGACGACGTCGGCCCGCCGTTTGACCTCCCGGTTCAGCCGTTCCAGCGGGTTGGTCGACCAGATCTTCTTCCAGTGCGCCGGCGGGAAGTCCGCGAACGCGGTGATATCTGTCGCGGCGTCCAGCAGCATCCTCTTGACCTGGGGGAACTGCCGTCCGAGCATGTCGGCCACCACGTTCAGCTGGGTGCGGACGGCCTCGCCGGTGGTCTGCGCGAAGATGGTGCGGATGGTCGCGGCGACCATTTCTCCTGAACCCTTCTCGATCACGCTGAAGACGTCTCGCACGAAGTGAACTCGGCATCGTTGCCAGGCCGAGCCGAGGAAGACGGTGCGGATCGCGGCCACCAGGCCGCTGTGGCTGTCGGAGATGACCAGCTGGACGTTGTCCAGGCCGCGGGCCCGTAAGGAACGCAGGAACTTCGTCCAGAACGGCTTCGACTCGCTGTCGCCGACCATCAGTCCGAGGATCTCGCGGTGGCCGGTCACGGAGATGCCGGTGCCGATGACCACAGCCTGGGACACGATCCGGTGGTTGACCCGGGCCTTGCAGTAGGTCGCGTCCAGGAAGACGTAAGGGAAGACGGTGTGGTCCAGCGGCCGCTCCTTGAACGCTTCGAGTTCGGCGTCGAGTTCGCCGCAGATCCGCGACACCTGCGACTTCGAGATGCCGCTGTCCGCCCCGAGTGCTTTGACCAGGTCGTCGACCGAGCGGGTCGAGACGCCGTGCACGTATGCCTCCATCACCACGGCGAACAGGGCCCGGTCGATGCGCCGGCGCCGCTCCAGCAGTGAGGGGAAGAACGATCCGGTCCGCACCTTGGGGATCTTCAGGTCGAGGTCGCCGGCCTGGGTGGTCAGCAGCCGCTCGCGGTGGCCGTTGCGCCAGGTAGTGCGCTGATCGGAGTGCTCGCCCGGGGCGGCACCGATGGTCTCGGTGGCTTCGGCCTCGATGAGTTCCTGCAGGATGCGCTCGCACAGCATCCTGATCGTCTCAACTCCGTCGGCCGTACGTAGTGACTCCAGCAGCCGCATCAGGTCAGACTGGGACAAGGCCATCGTGCACTCCTCCGGTTGAACTGCCCGTTCACCAGGGAGACTTGCGCGATGGCCTGCCCTTGTTCAGGGAGCAGGCAGCAGCAGCGGATGCACGCCCCGGGCAGACACCCGCGCGTTCACGAACCTTGACCGGCTACACCACTTCGCGGGACACCATCCTCAGCGACGACAGTCAGCCACGATGGCGGGTGTGCCGACCGATTAGGCGCGCGTATGTCTGGCTGCACTCCCACCGGCCTCGGCCACGCTGCTGATGCCGTCGACCAGAGCAAGTAGTGACGGCGGACGCGTGGCAGTGTGGCCTTCGGTGACGACCTCTTTACCTCGAAGCAATTTGGGCTGGTGCTCTGACACCTCTCCGGGCCGTCCTGGGGACTTCTCGGTTCTCGACGCCCCTTCCGCTGCGGGTCGGTCAGAACCATCGCTGATATTGCTTGCTTGTTGGCTCCAATCGGGCGGATTTTTTATTGTTGCAGCTCTCACAGAGGAGTTGGAGATTGGTAACGTCGTTTAGGCCGCCTTCGGCCAGCGGGACGATGTGATCGTAGTTCTCTCTACTGAAAGGATTGAGGAGTCCAGATATGTCTTTCTTGCATTTTGTGCAGATCCCTCGATCCCGAAAAAAGATGGCACGGCGAGCCCACATTGGGATGTGAGTTCGCCGCATTCTCCCGGACTTGGTGTAGAACTTCATCAGTTGCGGATGGTCCGGTTCTAGGTACTCCATGCTGTCGTTCAGTACATGGTATGCCAGGTACTGATGGAGATTCTGGAGGGCGACCCGGTTCGTAAACATGACGAAAAAGACTTCATCAGAGATCTTGTGGAGCAGGTCGTTGTAGACTTGCGTCATCTGCATCTCTTGGAAGTACTCGTAGCAAGCGTTTCTCAACTCGGGCGCATCGGTTGTGTAAATGACGCCATTGTCTTGCGTTTTTTCGACGGGCGCTATCTCTGGTATCTCCCAGAGCACCTCGTCTTGAATTCCATATGTGACGAGTGCCTCTTCAAGCGGGAGTGTCCACTTGGGGTGCACCGGGTCGCCACCAAAGGCAACTTTATATTTTCCCGAGTTATCGTCCTCCAGCATAATTTCTGCTGCATATCGGATGAATTTATGCAGGGCGGTATCTTTTTGCCAGTGGGGAATGAAAGCGCAAATGCCACAATCAAGGGTGAGTGCTTCTAGTTCGCGAAGATAGTTAATGTGGCTATTCGCGTATGTCTCCACAAGGCTGGCTATGCGGTATGTATCCAGGTACTCGTGCTGGATCCACTGGGCATCTCTGTTTGTGGCCAAGTTTCCCCCTGATCTGTTTAGTCAAGTATATGAACCTGAGTTCGACCGCCCCAGCCGTGACATACCCCTTCGCTGGCCTCAGGCGGCTGATCGCGCGGGGAGCGGAGCGAGCCGCCTTGATGCTTGACTCCGCTTGCCTCGGCTTGGGGTCAGCAGACCCACGGGCCAGGGAGCTCTGCACGGATGGCTTCGAGATCGGCAGGTGTGCGTCCACGCGCGTGAATCCAGGACTGGTCCTTGATGCCGTCCCGGCGTATCAGTCGGCCGGGAGCCGCATACCAGCGCACCGGTGAATCGTCCTTGCTCGCCCACATCGGATGATCGGGCAGGTCTACCTGCGCATAGCGAGCGTGGAGGCTCGGCACCAGCGCCTCCGGGAGCTCGCAGGCGTCGTAGAGGCTGTCTGTTCCGAAGAGCGACTCGCTCAGCACGAGTTCTACCCAGGCCAAGGACATCCGATTGAAGAAGGGAATCCAGCCCTCGCGCGATTCCACCACCACCGGCGGATCCTCCTGCTCGATCTCGTTCAGTCGGATCCCCCAGTGCGCGCAGTCCTGGTTCTCGCGCCGAAAGACCAGAACACCGTTCAAGGCGTCATCGACGTAGAGCCCAGTTGACCGGACCAGTGGGTCCTGCTGCCGGGTCAGGTCCTCCCGCCGGCCGAAGAGATGAAGACCTTCGCGCAAGGCGGCCGGGAGTTCGAAGCCCAGATCGGCTTCTGCAGCAGCCAACTCGTCCTCGGTGCAACCGTCTTCCGACTGCAGAGGGCAACCCATCCACGCGTCGGCGAACCAACGCACGAAGTCCCATGCCTGGGAGCGAGTTTGCACTCCTCCTCGCAGCACCATCGACACGTCGTCAGGGTCGTCCGGCATGCCGAGGACGCTACCGCCCCCTCCATCACCCGACCGCTCGGGGGAGGCATCGGGGGCCGGCCTCGTGACCGTTTACGCCTCGACTTGGCCCACTGACCACTTGAGATGTCGAGGTCAGACATCTCAAGTTTCACCCGACGTCGATCTGTCAATCATCGACTGAACCTAGACATTGGTCGGGTGGGGCTTGAAGTCATGTGCACAGGCGGGGAGTTCGGTGCCTTGGCGGTTGGCGAGCGGTAGGAAGAGGACGGGGTGGATGGTCCAGGTGATGCGTGTGCCGGTGTGGGTGATGGACACGGTGCAGGGTTCCGAGCGTGGAAGTGCTCGGCGTGTTTCGATGCGGCCGTCGTAGAGCCACTTCCATGCCTTGTCCGTCGCGTAGGTGTCGAGTGCCGGAGAGAGGGTGCGGAGAGCGACTGCCACCCATCTGCTGGCTTGGGATGCCGAGTAGGCGTCCAGGGAGCCTCGTAACGTCGGCGGCGTTCCCTTCGTGAGGTCTTCGGTCCAGCACTCGCACCAGTAGCCGGGCTGGGATTTGTCCATCAATACGGGTGTCCTCCCGTGCGCGGTGGTGTGAAGAGTTCCGCGGTGACCGTGTGGCCGCCGTCGCTGTCGTGGACCACGACCCGGTGGGCGATGGCGCTGACCATGCCCAGCCCCCGACCGTGCTCCGCGTCCTGGTCCTGGTGCTCGACCTTCGGAGCCGCACCGGTACCCCCGCCATCTGTGACGGACAGAGCGATCACCTGCGCCGACACCGCAAGCGCCAGGTGGAAGCTGCCGGCCTCCCGGCCACTCGCCGTGTGCAGGATCGCGTTTGCGCTCAGCTCGCTCACGATCAGTTCGGCGTCGTCGGCCAGGGGTGAGCCGCGCAGGATGTCGCGGGTCCAGCGGCGGGCCCGGCTGACCTCTTCCGGGAAACCTGGGCAAGTGAGTCCCCAGACCCGCGCAGTGCTCGTATACTCGTGCATACAAGTTCCTTCGTGCTGGTAGGCCGCCATGTGCAGCGGGTTCGGGCTAGACGAGTTTCACGCCGTCGTGGGCGCGGATCGTCGGCGGGGATGTTCCGTCGAGGGAGTCGAGTGCGTCCAGGACTCGGATCGCGTATGCCTCGTCGGCGAGTTCGGTGACTTCTGTGCGGGTGGCCCAGTGCAGGGCGTGGGTCTCGTCGCCTGTGGTGGGTGTGCCGTCGGCGGCCTGGCAGCGGAAGACCAGGGAGACGATCAGCCCGGTCATGTTCTTGTAGACGCCGGTGAGGGTCGCGGGGAGTGCGATCTTGATGCCGGTCTCTTCGAGGACTTCGCGCTGGAGGGCCTCGGGGATGGTTTCCTCGCGTTCGAGGACGCCGCCCGGGGGTTCCCACTTGCCGTTGTCGCGGCGCTTGATCAGGAGGGCGCGGCCGTGGTCGTCGACGATGACTCCGGCGACGCTCACGGAGTGCGGGCGGTCCATGTTCACGTTCCTCGGGTCTCCCGTGTGGCTCGGCTGCCCACCGTAGCAACTACACTCGCCCACTCGTCTAGATATCTAAAGGAGTACGTGTGAACTCCGTTCCGTCCGGGCTTCTCGGTGATCTCGATCCCACGAGTGATCGTGCGGTCTTCCGGCAGATCGCCGACCAGTTGCGTGAGGCCATCGACCGTGGGCGGTTCGGGGAGGGGGACAAGCTGCCCTCCGAGGCTGACCTCGTCGAGTACTACGGGGTGTCCCGGATGACCGTTCGTAACTCCTTTTCCGTCCTTCAGGGGGAAGGGCTCGTGCACGCCGAGCACGGGAAGGGGGTCTTCGTCCGGCCCCGGCCTCCTGTGCGGCGGCTTGCCTCCGACCGGTTTGCCCGGCGGCATCGTGAGCAGGGGAAGTCCGCGTTCATCGTCGAGGCCGACGCTGTTGGTAGTCATCCGCAGGTCGACAGTCTGGAGGTCAAGGAGGAGAAGGCCAGCCAGGACATCTCCACCCGGCTGGGTTCCGTACGGCGTGTGCTTGTTCGTCGGCGGCGGTATCTGCTGGACGGGAAGCCGGTCGAGTTCGCGACCTCGTACCTTCCGCTCGACATCGTGCGTGGTACGCAGATTGCCGAGCCCAATCCTGGCCCAGGCGGCATCTATGCCCGTCTCGAAGAACTCGGCCATCGCCTCGACCACTTCGAGGAGGAGATCCGGGCTCGGATGCCCTCGCCGACCGAGGTGAAGACTCTTCGGCTCGCCGCAGGGGTTCCCGTCATCCATCTCGTCCGGACCGCATACGACACCGAGCTTCGGGCTGTGGAGGTCTGCGACACGATCATGGCGGCCGATGCTTATGTGCTCTCCTACCAACTCCCCGCGACCTGAGTACGGTTCGTGACATGGGTGGTGGAACGTGGACCGGCGACGACCGCGTACACAATGACGCTTGTCACGAGCGCTGGTTGCCGGTGCGGAACAGGGCCACGGGCCGGCCCGGATATCGCGACGACTGGCACGACGCGCAGTGCGGTGGTTGTCGGTTCTGGGTCGCGTTGAGTGGGGAGTTGGGGCGGGACTGGGGAGTCTGCACTCACGCCGGCTCGGCGTTTGACGGGCGGGTCCGTTTTGAGCATGACGGTTGCGAGTTGTTCGCCGCGCGGGAGGACGGTTCCTTCGGCTGAGGTCGGCTGAGGTCGGTTGAGTTGGGCTGATCGTCATGTGGAGCAGAAAGGCCCAGGTCATCGACCTGGGCCTTGGCTGTACGGCTGTGCAGCTGAAGCACCCTCAGTCCGTCGACCCCGGCTTCACCACCGTGTCCACGAAGTCGCCGATCGCTCCCAGCGTCGCGCCCAGTTGCTCGATCTGGGGGAAGTGGGCCGCGTCCGCGATCGGGACGAAGCGGCTGTTGGGGAAGGAGTCGGCGTAGCCGCGGCCGTACTTGAGGGGGGCTATGCCGTCTTCCTCGCCCCAGATGACCAGGACCGGGACGGTCACTCGGTGGAGGCGGGCGCGGAGCTTCGGGTCGTAGGTGAAGTGTTCGCCGCCGTACACGGCCAGGGTCTTCTGGTTGGCGGCTCCCGCGGCGCGCTGTTCGTCGGTGAACGACGCGAAGTCGGGGCGGAACTCGGCCTTGGCGAAGGAGAGTTGGCTGATGTCGGCCGGGGCCATGTTGCGGGGGTCCACGACGCGGTTCTCGACCATGTGGGCGTGGATGCCGACCGCGTTCAGCAGGGTCAGGGCGCCGATGCGGCCCTGGTTGTCGCGCAGGGCCATCTCCGCGGCGATCCAGCCGCCGACGGAGTTGCCGATCACCATGACGTCCTTGAGGTCCAGTGTGTCGAGCAGGTCCAGGTAGGCGATGGCCAGGTCGGCGACGGTGTCGAAGCGGTCCGGGCGGGGGGTGCCGTCGAAGCCGGGGTGGATCGGGGCGACGACGTAGACGTGTTCGGAGAGGGCGGCGGAGATGCCGGCCACCGTGCGCGGGCCCGCGCCGCCGTGCAGTACCAGGACGCCGGTGCCCTCGGTGTTCTCGCCGAACTCCTGGATGGTGACGGTGAGTCCGCCGGGGAGGGCGACGGTACGGGTGGGGGCGGAGGAGGTGGCGGAGGTGGGCATGGTGAGGTCCTTTTCGCTTGGCTCGCTCGGGCTTTGCTGCTTGCTGAGAGCTGGCTCTCATGAATGTAGGGGGTGGGCTCTCTTTATGCAAGTCCACTCTCATGATGAGAGTTGGGTGTGCCCGGTAGGGGTGTCAGATGGCGGTATGGGTTCGCTTGGTGCTCAGCGCTCGGAGCTCTGCTGATCAGCGTCAGGGACGGCGTCTCCCGGGCCCCGTGACGGCAGGCGAAAGTACCGGCGGCCGGTCGGGCGTTCCCCCGCGCTGTCCGACCGGCCGTCGGTTGTACGAGCCGTACGAGCCTTGCGCGTTACGCGAGTTGCGTGATGTGCGCGGGCCCTACGGGTCGTACGGGTGGAGACGCTATCGGGTGGTAACCGGACCGGTCTTGGAAGAATTTGCACTCAGGGAGAGGGGTGTCGGGCGGGGTGTGGCGCGGGGTTTGGGGACGGCCAGTGCGCCTTCCACCCTGCGGGCGGCCAGCATCTGGCCCGGGGTTGTTCCGGCGATGGCACGGAACTCGCGGTTGAGGTGGGCCTGGTCGTAGAAGCCGCAGGTCGTCGAGATCTGGGTCAGGGTTGTGTTCCCGTGGCCGAGCAGTGTCACCGCGCGGCGGAAGCGGAGCACCCGGGCGGACGACTTCGGGGTCAGGCCGATCTGTTGGGTGAAGCGGCGGATCAAGTAGCCCTGGCTCCAGCCCACTTCGGCGGCTATGCGGGAGATGGGGATCGTTCCTGCGCTTGCGGCGAGCAGTCGCCAGGCCTGGGTGACTTCGGGTGCGGGTTCCGGGCCGCGCCCCAAGCGGGCGAGCAACGCCCCGTCCAGCAGATCGAATCTGGTCGTCCAGTCCTGCGTGGCCGCCATCCGGTCCACCAGGGTCTCCGCCTCAGGGCCGAGCACGTCCCGGATCTCGACGGCCAGGTTCGTCAGCTCGCTCATCGGTATGCCGAACAGCCGGTAGGCGCCGAGTGGGGTGAACTCGACGCGGATCGCCTCCTGGCCGCCAGGGTGCACGCAGATCGCGGGCCGGTCCTCCAGGCCCACGACCAGCGATCCGATACGCCCGCTGCCGCCGCCCGGCATCCCTAATCGTCTGACCTCGGAGAACGGCTCCGCGAGGCTGATCACCAGGGTCGCCCGCCCGCTCGGCACCAGCCGGGCCTCGTACGGCGAGGTCACCGCGTCCCAGTAGCCGGCACAGCTGCGCAGGAACGGCCGTAACCCTGGATGCCAGGGGCGGGTGAGCCGCCACAGCCCGCCGGCCCGCGCTATCTGGATCGCACTCAAACGGGTCTCCCCTCACTTTGTGGTTACAGGGTGTTGAGCAGGTCGTCGAGGGGGGTGGGGGTGCGGTCGGGGGTGAGGGCCTCGACCAGGACTCGGCCGTAGTGGATCTTGCGGCCCGACGTCGTGCCGAAGAAGCGTCTCAACTGCTGCTGGATGGGGCGGCCTTGCTGGGCGGGCTGGTTCAGGAAGGTGCGCAGGGGGCGCAAGTCGCCCTCCGCGTCGATGAGTTCGGTCACCCGGGTCGGGCCCAGTGCGCGGATCAACTCGTCCTCCAGGTCCGCCGCGCAGACGAAGAAGCCCTGTTGTGGTGCGCCCACGCTGTCGAAGGCCCGGGCGTAGTAGGGGCGTTCGCGTTCGTCGCACAGGCCGGTGAGGCGCAGGCCCAGGCCGGACGGGGACGGGCCGAGGAGGCGGGCGTAGCGGCCGACGTTCATCGCGCCGCCCATCGACAGGACGCAGACCCCTTCGGCGGCCAGGTCCCGGCCACGGACGGTGGCTAGGGCGTTCACGGCTGCGACGTCGCTGGGGCCTTCGAGGAGTACGGCCACCCGGACGCCGAGTTCCGCGGCCAGCTCACGTGCCGATGCCTCGTGCGCCGGGTCACCGGGGTCACCGGACGCCGCCCATACCGCGACCGCTTCCCGGAACCTCGCCATTTCCGCCGTGCTCACCATGCCGACCATGAAATGAGTCTCCGCCCCGCTCCGGCCGATCCGGTAGGGATTTTTCGCCGGGCGGAGGGGCAACTGGCCGACAGGGCGCCCTTGTTACGCGTCCGGCAGTGACTCCGCGAGGTGTTCCCAGGCCGTGTGCACGTCCTCGCCGACGATCCCGAACTGGGTGATCACGGCCACGCAGCGGCCGTTCTCGTCGTCGAGTTCCAGTGCCGAGGTCGGGCCGTGTGCCGCCGTGGAGCGGACGAGGTGGCAGGCGTGGACGGCCGTGAGGTCGAGTTCCACCGAGCTGTCCGCCACCGCCGCGAAGACACGTCCGCCGACGGTTCGGTCCGTGACGTGTACCCGGCCCGCGCACGCCTGCATGGCCGACGGGGCGAACACCGCGACGCCGATGGGCAGTCCGACCGAGCAGACGTGGTCCAGCACCGAGGCCACGACGTCGACCTCGATCGGACGGTACGTCCCACCGCGGTAGTGGTGGAACGCCGATCGTCGAGCGATCCCACCGTCCACCAACACCGCGTCCAGCTGGGCGAGTTGGTCGCCGTGCTCCCAGGCGGCCGGGACCTCGGGAGCCAAGGACGGCAGCCCACCGGCCCCCGCCCCCGCCTGAACTGTAGGTGCCAGCCCCGCCAGCAAGCGGTCGCCCTCCGACAGCAACTGGCCCTGGTGCACGGTTCGTCCGGCCGGGTCGAGGAGTCGTAGGGCTACGGCGTTCTCGTCAGCGCGCCGAAGAACTCCACCGACAGGTCGACGCTGACGCCCGCGCCGTCGCCGACACCCTCGGCGGACTTGCCGCCGCGGTGCGGGATGGCGCGGAGCGCCTCGTCGCCCTTGCGGATCACGTCGTGGCTCGGCGTCCCGTCGAGACGGGTGAGGAAGCCGACACCGCAGTCACTGTGGTCGCGGGCAGGGTCGTACAGACCGAAGGTCGAGTGATTCACGTGCCCGTCCTGTGAGCGGGGTGCGGCTGAGGACGGCCAGGCTGCGTCGGTGGAGCGCTCGCCGCGGGCGGACCGGTGTGACGGTCAGGGCCCTGAGTGGTGCGAGTAGATACAGTAAGGGTTACCTAACTTCTGCCGCAAGTGTGTGGCCTGCACCTATCTGCTCGCCGTGCAGGGCGAAGGCGCGCACGATACCGGCCGTCGCCGAGACGCGGGACGCCGAGCGGATGACCAGGTAGCCGACCATTCCGCCGAGGGTGTTGGCGATGAGGTCGTTGACGTCCACCGAGCGGGCGTCGTTGAACAGGACGTACATGAGGCACTGGGTGACCTCGATCGACGCGCTGACCAGCGCGGTCCAGGCGGTGACCCGCCACAGCGAGGAGGCTTTCGCGGAGACGAGGGGGAGCAGCATCCCGAACGGAACCAGCATCAGCACGTTGGGTACGAAGCTGAAGTCGGCGGTGATCAGCGGGATGAGCTGGAGCTGGTTCTCCCACGGCATCTGGTTCGCGTACTTGCCGTAGGTCACGGTGATCGGAAGGATCGTGAGGCCCAGCACGCCGGCGAGGTAGACCGCGCCGGCCAGTCGGGTCAGCGCCTGTCTGCCGCCCCACCCGGGCTTCCCCCGCACCGCGTTCACGGCCAGCAGCACGCAGAACGCCGCCAGCAACGGGCCCAGCACGGTCGCGGAACCGATCTCGAATTGGACGTTGCCCATGGTGATGCTCCTCGCTGATGCGGACGGACGGCCACTTTCGCCCGCCGCACCCCGCGCGCGGATCTCCCGAAAGGCAGATCCTGAGCGGCTCGCTACGACTTTTGGCCGACCCCCCGGTTACGCTCGCCGCCATGAGGTTCCGGTGGTGGCTGCGGCCGCGCGTGGTGGTGTGGCCGCTGGTGGCGGCGCTACTGCTCGCCCTGGGACTGTTCGACCACCGCTGGGGCATGTTCGACGACACGACGATCGGCCTCCTGAAACTCGGGTCCGCCCTGCTGGCGGTCGCAGTCCTTCTCGCCTCGCCCCGGCTGGGACCCCGAGCGCTGCCGGTGTCCGCCGGTGTCGCGGCGGCGGCGTCGCTGGGCACCACCATCGCCCTCCATGTCGTCTCGGCGCGGCCCGTCGGGGAGAACGGGATCTATCCCACGGAGCCGTACGGCCTCACCGAACCGGCAGCGCTGCTCGGGCTGTTGACGCTCGTCGTGTGGCGCGGGAAACCGGTACCGGCGGCGGTGACAGCACTGGCACTGATCCCGGCGATCGTGCTGCGCCCGCTCGCGGAGGGAGTGAAGGAGACCACCGCCGTCATGGCGTTCTTCTTCACCCTGGCGGCGACGGCGGCGCTGGGTGTCGGCCTGACGGTACGCCTGGTGACCGATGACAGACGGCGCCGGGAGGCCACCGTACGACTGGAACAGCGCGCCGAGTTCGCCAGGGACCTGCACGACTTCGTCGCCCACCACGTCACGGGCATCGTCGTCCAGGCGCAGGGGGCCCGCGCGATCGCGGTCGGACGACCCCAGCTCGTGCCGCCCGCGCTGGAACGGATCGAACAGGCCGGCGTGGAGGCGCTGACCTCCATGCGCGCCATGGTCGGAATGCTGCGCGACGCGGACCGGCAGGAAGACCAGGGGGATCGTGGGGACCAGGGGGACATGGACGGTCCCGCGCTCGCGCCGCTGGCGGGGATCGACGAAGTGCGGTCCCTCGTCGAGGAGTTCGCCCCGGTCGGCGGTGGCCGGGCGCTGTTGCGGATCGAGGGCGCGTTCGACGAGCTGCCGGTGGAGGTGATCACCACCGTGCACCGGGTGGTGATGGAGGCGCTGACCAACGTACGCAAGCATTCCCGCGACTTCACCGAGGTGGAGGTGTGCCTGCTCCGGTCGGCGGGCCGGGTCCTGGTGAAGGTGACGGACGACGGCCGGCCGCGGCCTGCGCTGGGTCACGCCCTGGGCGGCGGGTTCGGACTGAAAGGGCTGGCGGAACGGGTGGAGATGATCGGCGGCAAGGTGGAGGCGGGCCCCGGAGCGGTCGGCGGCTGGAGCATCGAGGCGACCATGCCGGTGGGGAAGGCCGCATGACGATCCGCGTACTGATCGCCGACGACCAGGCCATGGTCCGCACCGGATTCTGGATGATCCTGGCGGCCGAGGACGACATCGAGGTCGTGGGGGAGGCGGCGGACGGTGTCGAGGCGGTGGAACTGGCCGGACGACTCCGGCCGGACGTGGTGCTGATGGACATCCGCATGCCCCGGCTCGACGGGCTTGAGGCACTGCGCCGGCTGACCCGTCCCGGCCTGGTCGACCCGCCCAAGGTCGTGGTGGTCACCACCTTCGACGACGACGAGTACGTCCACCGGGCCCTGCGCGACGGTGCCTGCGGCTTCCTCCTCAAGGACTCAGGACCCGCGCTCCTTGTCGAGGCGATCAGGGCGGCGGCCTCCGGAGACGCCCTGGTCAGCCCGTCCATCACGCTCCGCCTCCTGCGCGGCCTGTCCGGCCCCGCCTCGCCCGGACCCCGCGAACCCCGGCCCACCGAACTGTCGGCACGCGAGACGGACGTCGTACGGCTCGTGGCCAAGGGCTCCACCAACGCGGAGATCGCCGCCCGGCTGTCCATCTCGGTGGGCACGGTGAAGACCCACCTCAGCAACGTGCAGACCAAGCTCGCCGCCCGAAACCGCGTCGAGATCGCCGCCTGGGCCTGGGAGAGCGGCCTCGTCGACCAGCGCTGACGAGCGTTGTCCCGCCGCGCCGCTCGGTCACGGGGCAATCGTGATCGCCGCGAAGAACCGTTCCAGGCGCGGTTCCCCGGAGTTGTCGAAGACCGTCTCGGGCGGGCCCTGGACGAGGACGCGGCCCTGGTCCATGAAGACCACCCAGTCCGCTACCTCACGGGCGAAGCGCATCTCGTGGGTGACGACGACCATCGTCGTGCCGTCGGCGGCGAGTTCGCTCATCACCGACAGGACCTCGCCCACGAGTTCGGGGTCGAGGGCCGAGGTCGGCTCGTCGAAGAGCAGCACGCTGGGGTCCATCGCCAACGCGCGGGCGATGGCGACGCGTTGCTGCTGGCCGCCGGACAGCTGGTGCGGGTACTTGTGCGCGTGGGCGTCCATGCCCACCTTGCGCAGCAGCTCCCGCGCCCGGCGCTCGGCAGCGGATCGGCCTTCGTGGAGCCGCTGTTGGAGCGGGGCGAGGGTGATGTTCTGCAGGGCGGTCCGGTGCGGGAAGAGGTTGAACCGCTGGAAGACCATGCCCACGCGGCGCCGCTGGGCGGCGAGTTGACGGTCCCGGCCGCCCATCGGCCGGCCGTCGATCTCCACGCTGCCGGCGTCGGGCTGTTCGAGGTGGTTGAGGGTGCGGACGAGGGTGGTCTTGCCGGAACCGGACGGGCCGATGACGGCCACCACCTCACCGCGGTGCACATCGAGGTCCACCCCGTTCAGGACGGACACCGCGCCGAACGACTTCCGAAGACCTCTGGCGCGTACGACCGCCTCGCCCGAGTGCGGGACACGGGGCCGGGTCCGCCGCGGCGCGGTCGGCGCTCTGTCCTCCTGGATGTCGCCAACTGCCGCCTTCGTACGGCGCTTTCGCACGTCCAGGCGGCGTTCGAGGAGAGCCCGGAGCCGGTCGAAGAGGGTGACGAGCAGGACGTAGTAGACCGCCACGGCGAGCAGGGTCTCCAGGACGAGGAAGTTCTGGGTGTAGAGGCGCTGGCCGACCAGCAGGAGTTCGGCCAGGGAGATGGAGCTGACCAGGGAGGTCAGTTTGAGGATGCTGATGAACTCGTTGCCGAGTGCGGGGAGGGCGACGCGGAACGCCTGCGGTACCACCACATGGCGTTGGACTCCCGCGTAGGGGATGCCGAGCGCCTGCGCGGCCTCGCCCTGGTCCTTGCCCACGGCGAGCAGTCCGCCGCGGTGGATCTCGGCGGTGTACGCGGTCTCGCTGAGCACCAGCGCGACCAGGCCCGCGGCGAAGGGGCTCGACAGGAACGGCCTCAAGTCGGGGAAGAGCTGCGGGGAGTTGTAGACGAAGATCAGCAGGACCAGCAGCGGCAGACTGCGGAAGAACCAGACGTACGCGCCGGCCAGCAGCCGTAGCGGACGCAGCCGGGACTGCTGGGCGAGGGCGACGAGCAGGCCGAGGGCGGTGGAGATCACCCAGGCGGAGACGGCGAGTTCGACGACGAGCAGGGCCGCCCGCCACAGGTCGGCGTCGCCGAACAAACCGATCGTGTAGTGCCAGTCGAAGCTGCCCATCGTCTGTCAACTCCCCTCTGCCTGACCGAGGTTGTACTTCTTCAGCAGCTCGGCGTAGGTGCCGTCCTGCTTGAGCTTGTCGAGTGCGGTGGTGAGGGTCTTCTTGAGGGCGGTGTCGCCGCGCTTGACCGCCAGGCCGGACTGGACCGGGTAGATGAGGGCCTTGCTGGAGATGGTGAGCCTGCCGTTCGTCTTGTCGGCGGCTGCCTTCGCCACGGCACCATCGGTGACCTGGGCGTCGACCTGACCGGACAGCAGCGCCTGAGTGCCCTCCGGATCGGTCCCGAACTCCCTTACGTCGACGGCCTTTTCACCCTTCGCCCTGCACTGGGTGCTCGCGTCGCCGCGCAGCTTCTCGACGATCTGCCCGCCCTTGATGACGGCGACCGACTTGCCGCACAGGCCGGTGACCACGGTCGGCCGGTAGCCGCCCGAGGCCTGCACCACGATCGAGTTGCCGGTGGTGAAGTACGGGATGAAGTCGACCTGCTTCTTCCGCGCGTCGGTGATGTACAGGTCGGAGGCGATCACATCGAAGTGACCGGTGCCGAGCCCGGCGATGAGCTGCTCGAACCGCGTGTCGACGAACGTGGACTTCAGCCCGGACGCCTTGGCCAGGGCGCGCGAGATGTCCGGGTCGAAGCCCGCCGGGGTCTTGCCGTCCAGATAGGCGTACGGCGGATAGGTCAGGTCCGATCCCACGGTCAGGGTGCCGGCGGTCATCGTGCCCGAGCCGTCGGTCCCGCCGCCCGAGGAGGAGCCGGTCGAACAGCCGCACAGGGCGAGGAGCAAGCCGGCGGTGATGGAGGGGAGGAGGGTCACGCGCATGAGGGGCCTCTCGACCGGGAGACTGAAACCGACAGTGAAACTGTTGAACAATCTGGCTGCTGATGATGGTGACGGGTCGGTGTTTCAGTCAAGTAAAAGGTCGAAATTTCCTGGATGCCGTCCGTGAGGCGGGCGATTCCTGGCTCTGTTTTGTTCAACAGATCGTGCGATAGGGTGAGGGCATGTCGACTCTGAACGGCGCGGCGGCCTCCGCCGGGCGGCCCGTCCTGGTGACCGACGTGCTGCGCGAACGCATCGTCGAGGGCGAACTGCCACCCGGCACCCCGCTGCGGGACGTGGCGCTCTCCGCCGAACTCGGGGTCTCCCGCAACACCCTGCGGGAGGCCCTGCGCACCCTGCACGACGAGGGCCTGGTGGTGCAGCAACTGCACAAGGGCACCGCGGTGAAGACCCTGTCCGCCGAGGACGTGACGGACATCTACGTCGCCCGCCGCACCCTCGAACTCAGCGCCGTCGACGCGAGTCCGCTCGCGCCGGAACCGCTGCTCGACGCCATGGAGGCCAAGGTCACCGCGGCCGAACTCGCCGTCGAGGCAGAGGCATGGGACAAGGTCGGCACCGCGTCCCTGCGCTTCCACCAGTCGCTGGTGGCCCTGCTGGGCAGCGCCCGCCTCGACGGCTTCTTCCGGGTCACGATCGCCCAACTCCGCCTGGCCTTCGCGGTGATGGCGGACCAGGGAGCCTTCCAGGCACCGTGGGTCGCCCGTGACCGCGAGATCTGCGACCTGATCCGCGGCGGCCGGCGCACCGCCGCCACGGCCGCGCTGCGGCTCTACCTCGACGACTCGGAGCGGACGGTGCTGGACGCCGTACGCGCCAACTCCCGTACGAAGAGCACGACTTCGGCAGCGAAAGGCAAGCGATGACCTTCCGTACGGCACCCCCATCCGCCGCATCCGCACCCGCCGCATCCGCACCCGCCGCGTCCAAGGCCGCAGCCGCCTACCAGGCCGGTGAGGGTGGCGCCCTCGACGTCGACCGCGCCTTCTACGACCGTTTCGCCGGGGTGCGTCACGAACTCGTGGACTCCTTCGAGATCCCGATCCGCTCCGGCCGCGCCTGGACCGTCCCGCAGGGGCACCTGTGCCGGATCGTCACCGTCGAGGGCCCCCAGGTCGGCGATCTCAACGTGTGGAACCTGCACGACCCGCGCGAACGCATGTGGGCCGCCCGCACCCGCCAGTTGCAGCGCGCGCACATCTCCACCTACGACCGGATCTGGTCCACCCTGCCGTTCCTGCGCCCCCTGCTCACCGTCACCGCCGACACCCTCGCGGACTACGGGGTGGACGGCGACGGCGGACGCGTCCACGATCTGCTGGGCACCCGGTGCGACCCGTACGTCAACCGGATGCTCACCGGCGAGGACTTCGACTTCCACTGCCACTCGAACCTGGTTCGGGCCGTACTGCCGTACGGACTCACCGAGTTCGACGTGCACGACGTGCTCAACGTGTTCCAGTGCACCGGTCTGAACGACGCCGACCAGTACTTCATGAAGGACTGCCCGGCCCGCGCGGGCGACTACTTCGAGTTCTTCGCCGAGACCGACCTGCTGTGTGCGCTGTCGACCTGCCCCGGCGGCGATCTGTCCGTCCCCCTCTGGGGCCCGGACGCCCGCGACCCCCTGGACGTCTGCCGCCCGCTCGGCATCGAGGTGTACCGGCCCGACTCCGCGCTCGTGGCCGGCTGGACCCCGCCGGCCAGGGCCGCGTACGGCAATCTGCACGGGCTGCGGCGGCCCGAGTTCCGTGCGGGGGAATGATCCGGTCCGGCGGTGAAAGGATCCGGCCGGAGCCGGACAGGACAGGTCGTGGAATCGATGACGGAACAGGAGACGCGCCGGATGCGGCGGGCGCGTTTCGAGGGGCTGGCCCAGGTGGTGGTGGAACCGCTGCACCGTTATCTGCTGCGGCGCGCGAGCACCGAGACGGCCGAGGACGTCCTCTCGGAGACGCTGCTGGTGCTGTGGCGGCGCCTCGACGACGTTCCCGGGCTCGGCGACGATGTCACGCCTGACCCTGATGACGTACTTCCGTGGTGCTACGGGGTGGCTCGGGGTTGCCTGGCGAACGCCCGCCGTGCCGACGGACGCAGGCTCCGTCTCGTGGAGCGGTTGATCAGGACCCAGGAGCGGGCTCCGCAGGAAGCCGCAGAGCACGGCGAGCTGCACGCCGCGCTCGATGCCCTCGGGGCGGCGGACCGCGAGGTGGTGCGGCTGTGGGCGTGGGAGGGGCTGGCGCCGCGGCAGATCGCGGAGGCGACCGGGTCGACCCCCAACGCGGTGAGCATCCGGCTCCATCGGGCGAAGGCGAGACTCGCCGCCCAGCTGGGGCGAAAGAATGCCGGACGGCCCGGACACAAGAGTGATGAAGGAAGGAGCGGTCAGTGAACGACGACGAACTGCTGGCCCGGCTGAAGGCCGCGGACCCGGCACTGACCAGTAGTGCTCCGCCGCCCGACATCGATCGCCTTGTGGAGGCCACCTTGAGCACCGTCACACCCACACCCACAGCCCCTGCCAACGCCGGTGTGCCCGCGGTACGGTCCCGCCGTCACCTCCTGGGACTCGCGGCGTCCGTCGGTCTCCTCGTGCTCGGCGGCGGCATCGGGGTCGGAGTCATGGCGCACGACGGCGGCGGTACGGCGAACACGGGCGGCGGCGGCACGGTGAACAAGGGTGTCAGCAGCGGCAGTTCGGCCGCCGCCGGGACCCTGAGGCTCACCGCCGCGGGAGGCTCCGCCAAGTGCGTGGAACCCACCCCCGACACCCTGCGCAAGTACCCGACGCTCTTCGTCGGAACGGTCACGTCCATCAAGGGCACCGTGGTCACCTTCCGCGTCGACTACTGGCTGAAGGGGGGCAGCGCCGGCACGGTCGTCCTCGACAGCGACACCAGCCGCCCGGAGTCGCTGACGTTCAGTGACGGCGACCGCTACATCGTGGCCGCCGAGGACGGCGTCGTCCCGGTGTGCGGCGCGAACGGCGCCTCGGCCGACACCGTCGCCAAGCTCCGCCAGGAGTACGGGAAGTGATCGCCGGCCCCGGCCACCGCAGGGCGCCGGCGCGCCGGTGGCCGGGGAAGTCCGCGGTGTGACACGGCTCCGGTACCTCCCCGCCGATCTCGCGTCCGGGGCAGGGGCGAACGTCCGTCCGATCGAGTGGACTCGCGGGGACGCGTAGCGCGGGAGGACGCTCCGCCGGGCTCCGGATGGTGGCGTGGCCCCCTCAGCCCCCAACCGGAAGAAGCGCCCCGGCATGCGACGTACTCCTTCCCGACGCCTGGTGGCAGCCGCGCTGCTGGCGGCGTCCGTACTGATCCCTGTGGCGGGGACATCCGCCGTAGCCACGACGGCCGCAACGGCGACCGGCACCTCCGCGGTCCACCTCACGGGTGTCGGCCGGGACGGCCGGCACGACTGCCCGGCGG
>NZ_JAWOAI010000162.1:0-18878 GCF_033194735.1 Streptomyces sp. W16 | reverse complement strand
GGCGGAGGGCGCGGAGGACGGCGGGGCGAAGGGGGCGCCGCGGGCCGCCGTGCTGGGCCTGTTGTCCGACGAGGGTGTGTGCGGTTGGACGAGACCGCGGTCCAGCAGGTGCCGCAGGTCCATCATGACGGCGAAGAGACCTCGGCCGAGAGCGAAGGCGATGTCCCTCGCCGTGCCGCGTCCGTCCGCGTGGGCCAGGACCTCCCGGTGCCGGGCGGGGAGCCTGCCGGCGGTCCCGGGGAGACCCGCGTCGGACACCGACCGGACGCGGGTGCGGGCGAGGGCGGCGACCGAACCGGGTTCCCCGGCAAGCAGGTTGACCCGCCGGGACACCTCGCCGAGAAGTCGCTCGGGGGTGACGCCGACGTTGCGGTGGAGCGCCGGTACGGGTTCGGCGACCTCCCAGGCGTCGGGTACGGCGAGGGACAGCGCGAAGGCGGCGTCGAACAGCGCGCTCAGGCTGATGACTTCGAGCTCGCCGGCGCCGACGAGTCCGCGCTCCACGAGTTCGGCGGCGAGGTGTTCGTGGGTGGTGTCGGAGGCCCGGACCTCCGTCCACGCCTCCTCGCTGATCCGGCCCGATCTGAGCAGCAGGCCCTCGATGCCCGGTGCGCCGGGCGTCTCCATGGCCACCACCAGCCCGTCACGCACATGGATCGAGCCGCCCGGGGTGCCGGTGACGAGCACGGTGCAGGAACGCGCCCGGTCCCGAAGGGCCGACAACAGCGCGGGAACGTTGCGCGAGTCGGCGAGCGGCTCCTCGGTGCCGGCCTGCGTCATGCCAGCAACTCGTCGGCGTGCCGGTGCAGTTCGCGCAGCGCCCAGGTGAGGTTGGTGCGCTCGCGGTCGACGGTCGCGCACAGCAGCAAGGGGTCGCCCCGCCGCGGGAGTTGGAGCGTCACGAGATGGCGGGTGGAGGTGGTCACGATGACGTTCTCCAACTCCCCCGGCGCACCGGCCCGGTTGAGGCGGGTGCGGGCGATCTCCGCTATTTCGCAGGAATCCTGACTGCCACTCACATCACCCGACTCCGCGTAGGAGAGGCCTGTGACGGCATCGAGCAGCATGGCTCCGCTGATACCGGGCGCGGTCAGGGCACGGCCCAGTGCGGCGTCGAGTGATGACAAAGGCCCCCCCCTTCAGTCACTCAGACGAGCAGACTACTTTGTTTGCCAACTATCGCAACACTGACCAAAGATGGTGTTGTCTGTTACCCGCACGGTTCGCATTGAGGCCGTTTTCATGGCGAGATCCGTTGTCTTGCCGGGTCGTGAGGGAAACGAGGCACCACGTGAACATTGAGACGACACTCAAGGAAGCGATGACCATCGACGGGGCCCTGGGGGTGTCCCTTGTCGACTACGAGAGCGGCATGACGCTGGGGGCGTTGGGCGGTGGGCCGCATCTGGACCTGGAGGTCGCGGGGGCGGGCAACACCGAGGTCGTGCGGGCGAAGCAGCGCACGCTGAAGTCCATCAACGTGGATGACCGTATCGAGGACATCCTGATCACCCTCGGGAAGCAGTACCACCTGATCAGGCCGCTGGCGAGCTCGCGCGGTTCGCTCTTCCTGTATCTGGCGCTGGATCGGGAGCGCAGCAATCTGGCGCTGGCGAGGCACAACCTGAAGCGCCTTGAGGCGAGTTTGGAGATATGAACGCGTCGCGGCATATGACAATTGAGTAGTCGCGACCTCGGACGGTCTCGGCGCGGCCCTATCCGCCGAGACCGGTCCGGCCATTGAGTCCGACCTTTGCGATGCCGAATTCCCAGGCGACGCACAGCCGTTAATGCGGTGGCGGACGTAATTGTCTAGTCCATAAATGTCTAGTCCACTTTTTCGGTACGGCACTCCGGGTGGCCCCAGCCCTGGGCGTTCTTGCTGATGGGCTCGCCGACCGCGTAGGCGCGTCCGCACAGGCAGCGGCCGGGGAACTTCGCCTTGATGGTGCGGGAGGACGAACTCGCGCCCTTCCGGGCCGACTTGGCACCGGCCGGCCGGGCCGACTTCTTCGGGGTGTCGGGCGAGGGGGGCGGCTCCGGGGAACCGAGCTCGCTGCCCGCCGCCTCCTGGACGACGGCGGCCTGGCTGGCGGCGCGGTCGGCGAAGTCGTTCAGCGGGTCGCCGTCGACCTGGTGGGCGGGGACGTAGCGGAACTCGACCGAGCGGCCGTCGAGCAGCTCGTCGATGCGGACGACCAGTTCCTGGTTGGCGACGGGCTTGCCGCCGGAGGTCTTCCAGCCGTTGCGCTTCCAGCCGGGCAGCCAGGTGGTGACCGCCTTCATGGCGTACTGCGAGTCCATCCGGATCTCCAGCGGTACGTCCGGTGCGGTCGCCGTCAACAGGCGCTCCAGCGCGGTGAGTTCGGCGACGTTGTTGGTGGCCCTGCCGAGCGGTCCCGCCTCCCAGCGGGCCGGGCTCTCCTTGTCGTCCGAGACGACCCAGGCCCAGGCCGCGGGCCCGGGATTTCCCTTCGAAGCCCCGTCGCACGCGGCCACCACACGTTCACGCATGCGCCCGATCATGCCATGACCGCGCGACCGGCTCCGCGCCGCCCCGGACAGGCCAGACCGCTTCGAACAGGCGGTTCACATGGCGAGTGCTAATATACAGGTGTCAAATAACCCACCTTTGGGGTGCCAGATGTTCAGTGCGGACACAACCGCCGCCGAAGTGATCGACGGCGTCGACCTGCACGGCCGCCGGGCCGTGGTGACCGGGGCCAGTTCCGGGATCGGGGTGGAGACGGCCCGGGCGCTCGCCGCGGCGGGTGCCGATGTCACGCTGGCCGTGCGGAACACCGACGCGGGTGCCCGGGTGGCGGAGCGCCTGGAGAAGGAACTGCCGCCGGGGTCGGGGCAGTTGGCGGTGGGACGACTCGACCTCGCCGACCGGTCGACGATCTCCGCGTTCGTGGCGGCCTGGCAGGGCCCGTTGCACATCCTGGTCAACAACGCCGGAGTGATGGCCACGCCGGAGCTGACCCGCACGCCAGAGGGCCGGGAATGGCAGTTCGGTGTCAACCACCTGGGCCACTTCGCCCTCGCCACCGGCCTCCACCCGGCGCTCGCCGCGGCGGACGGCGCGCGGGTCATGTCGGTGAGTTCCATCGGCCACCTCTTCTCGCCGGTCGTCTTCGACGACCTGGACTACCGCTTCCGCCCCTACGACCCCTGGACCTCGTACGGGCAGTCGAAGACGGCCAACGCCCTGTTTGCCGTCGGTGCCGCCGAGCGCTGGGCCGACGACGGCATCACCGCGAACGCGCTGATGCCCGGCAACATCGCGGACACGTCCCTGGCCCGGCACATGGACATGGACCAGGTGGCCGCCTTCATGGCCTCCGGCGAACTCGCGCTGCCACCGCAGAAGACGGTGGAACAGGGCGCGGCGACCTCGGTACTGCTGGCCGCCTCACCGACCGTCGAGGGCGTCACCGGCGGCTACTTCGAGGACTGCGCCCGCTCCGAGCCGGTCACCCAGCGGGCCGGTGCCGTCGCCGGCGTCGCGCCGTACGCCCTGGACCGGGAGAACGCGGCCCGGCTGTGGACCGTATCCGAAGATCTCGGCCGCTAGGGCCTGTCCGGCGGATCAAGTCGCAGAAATCCAGCAGCGCCGGTGAGCGGGGCGTGGTGCGTGCAGCTGCAAGGCGGAGGAGGGCGGCGACGCGATGGGGGTCCCCCGCGCGAGGTTGTTCGAGCGTGGGGGAATCGGCGACCGACGACAACGCCGCTGGGGGTCCCCCCACGCCCTTAAGGCAGTGGGGGAGCGCGTGCCACGCCCCGCGTCTGCGGCATGATCCGCCGGAGAGGCCCTGGCCCTCTACGCTGCGCGCATGACCTCGCGACAAGAGCAGTGGGCCCGGCTGCGCCGTCAGTTGTGGCGGCCTCCGCGCCCCCACGGGGAGCAGCCCCGCGAGCGGGTGGTCGGGCCGCTCGAACTCTTCTACGACCTGGTCGTGGTCGTGCTGGTGGCCCAGGCCGCCCACCACTTGTCCGGGGAGCTCGACTGGCACGGCCTCGGCCTGTTCGCCGCGGTGTTCGCGCTGGTGTGGATCGGCTGGTTCAACGGCAGCCTCCACCACGAACTGCACGGGCACGAGGACGCCCGCGGCCGGAGCATGTTCCTGCTGCAGATCCTGGTGCTCGTCCCGCTGGGGGCGTTCATCCCCGAGGCGGGTGACGCGCGCGGAGCCGCGTTCGCCGTGGACGCGGGGGTCCTGTTCGCGGTCCTGGCGGTGTTGTGGCTGCTCGCCTCACGCAGTGACACCCCCGAGTTCCGGCGCCCCAGCATCCTGTTCGTGACGGGGACCGCCGCCTGCGCGGTCGTGCTGGCGGCGAGCGCCGCGCTGCCCGCCGACGCCCGCGTGCTGACGTGGGGTGTGCTGGCCGTCGTCTACCTCGCGGGGTTCGTGTTCGTGATCGCGAGGGCCATTCCGGCAGAGGTGGTCGCGCTCAGCGTGACCGACGCGATCGCCGAACGGTTCGGGTTGTTCATCATCATCGTGCTCGGCGAGAACGTGACCGGGGTGGTCGACGGACTGGCCCACGAGCCGACCAACGCGCTCACCCTCGCCGTCGGACTCGTCGCCGTCGTCGTCGGCTTCGGCGGCTGGTGGACCTACTTCGACTTCGCCGGACACCGGCTGCCGAGGCCCACGCGGGCGAGTGCCCTGCAGTGGATGATGATCCACCTGCCACTCACGGCCGCGGTGGCCGCCATGGGCGCCGCGATGGTGGGCCTGGTCGAGCACGCCCACGACAGCCGGACCCCGGCCGCCACGGCCTGGGTGCTCTGTGGGGGTACCGCCGTCGTGCTCTGCGCGACGATGGTGGTCGCGGCATCCCTGCGCGCCTGGAACGAGAACCTGGAGCTCTACCGGCCCCTGGCCCGCACCTGCGTCGCCATGGCCGTCCTGTGTCTGGGAGTGGGCGCCGCACGCCCCGCTCCCCTCGTCCTCGGCCTGCTGCTGGTCCTGCTGCTCGGCATCCCCTGGGGATACGCCGTGGCCAACCGCGTGGCACACGCGGAGGAGGTCGCCGCGTGACCCCGCACCCGTGTCAGGGCGTCGAGGGGCGGGTCTCGGTCCAGTCGACCATCAGCCGGCGCTCGGCGAAGTACCAGTCGCCGTCCTGCTTGGTGAACTCGTCGAGGTAGCGGATGGACGCGATCATGAGCGTGCGCTGCCCGGACTCGTCGACAGCGATGTGGTGGGCGATGCAGTAGCTCTCGCCGGTCGCCCTGTCGCCGTCCAGGGAGACGGTGCTCTGGCCGTTGAAGTGCGTGGTCGCCTGGTAGACGTTGAGGTTGTCGAAGACCGGGGCCAGGGACTCGCGCCCGTGCAGGGTCTGCGTCGGTTCGGCCGACTTGGCGTCCATGAACACCAGGAAGCGGGTGTCCTCGGTGAACAGGGCCATCTGTCCCTTGGCGTCCCGTCGGTCCGCGCAGTGCGCGTAGGAGTCGATCAGCTCGCGGATGGCCAGTCGGTCGGCGGCTTCCTGGGGGGAGATCGCGGTGTGCGAGGTCATGACCGTTCCTTTCGCCACACTATTTGACATGTGTATAAAATCACTCGTCATGGCAGAGTGCAACGTGTACCCCAGGAGGGCGGAGCGCTGAACCAGCGGATCGATCCACGTATCACCCGTACGACCCGTGCCTTCGAGGAGGCCATCGTCGACCTGGCCGGCCGACGGCCCGTCTCCCGGATCACCGTCGGTGAACTGGCCGACCGCGCCGGGGTCACCCGGGCCACGTTCTACAACCGCTACAGCTCCCCGCTGGACCTGCTCATCCAGGTGCTCTACGACGACCTGGAGCGCGGCCATCACCGCGAGGCCGAGTGCCGCGCGAAGGGCGAGTACTCGGCCCACGAACTGCTGCGCATGTCCACGGCAGAGGTCGGCGACCATGTCGAGCGGTACCTGGCCGTCTACCGGCACGCCCTCGACGACCCCGCCGACAGCGGCGTCTACGACGCGCTCGTGCGCCACTTCAGCGACTACGCCCTGACCTTCATGGCCGACGGCGACCACCCGGGGCTGCCCGACGCCAACCGTCGGATGATCGCGCAGTTCATGGCACACGGTTTCGCGGGAGCCATCAGGGCGTGGCTGAAGGACCCGTCCGTCACGAAGGACGACATGGTCGACGCGGCCGTCGCCTGCGCGCCCGCCTGGTGGGCGGCAGACGGCCGATGACGTACGACCTGCTCGCCTAGACGTCCGTCATCGACGGCATCTCTCCCTGCGTCGTGGTCATGTCGATCACCGAGAACGAGGCGCCCTGCGGGTCGCTCAGCGCCGCGAACCGCCCGAAGGGGCTGTCCATGGGACCGAAGCGGACGATGCCGCCGAGTTTGGTGGCTTTGGCGACGGCGTCGTCGCAGTTGTCGACGGCGAAGTAGACGTTGACGTACGACGGCACCTCGGGCGGGAACTCGTCGCCCATCTTCATCCGGCCGATGACCGTGTTCTCTCCGACGTTGTAGACGCGGTAGTCGACGGCTGCGTCGTCCATCTGCTTCCCCGCGTAGGAGAAGACCTCCGCGAAGAACCCGTCCGCCTTCTCCGGCTCGCGGGTGAAGACCTCGGCCCAGGCGTACGCGCCGGGTACGCCCGACGCCTCGAAGCCCTCGTGGGTGCCGCCCTGCCAGACGCCGAAGACTGCGCCGCTGGGTTCACTGGCCAGGCACATCGTGCCGAACTCGCCGACCTGCATCGGCTCCATCAGCACCGTGCCGCCGTTCTCCCGGATCTTCGCCGCGGTGGCCGCCGCATCCGGTGACGCGAGGTAGAGGCACCACTGCGACTGGCCCTCCTGGCCGGGCATCGGCGGTACGACGGCCGCCACGGCCTTTCCGTCGACGTAGGCCTGCGTGTAGTTGCCGTACTCCGACGACGACTCGCCGAAGGTCCAGCCGAGGACGTCGCCGTAGAAACTCTTGGCTCCCTCGACGTCGCTGAACATCGCGTCGGCCCAACAGGGGGTTCCCTCAGGTGGTACGGCCATGGCTGCGGCCCTCTCCGGTAGGTCGGGTTGTCCGAATTCTCACGCTAGTCACCCGGGGAGCGAGGCGCGCGTCGAACGCCGGAATCGTCGACTACCGCGCCTGCGCGGCGCGCACGCCGGGGTGCGGGCACGAAGCCGGCTGCCGCGCCGCGGCGGACGCCAGGCCTACCGCAGCGGCAGCTTCCACTATCTGCTGATCGCGGCCGAACGGGTCCGATGTCTCAGCGCCCGGCGATCCTGGAGGCCGCCTCCGGAAGGCCGGGCGCCGGATCGAGTACGTCCAGCGTGCCGTGCGCCCGCAACAGGCGCACGGTGCGCGGGGCGCACACCACGGCGAAGCCCGCCTCGTGCTCCCGCACCCGGCGGCGGAAACGCAGCACCAGATTGAGTCCGGTGGAGTCGATGAAGGTGGTGCGCCGCAGATCGACGACGTAGGCGGGCGCGCGCAGGGCGACCACGGAGTCCAGCCACTCGCGCAGCGGGGTAGCGGTCGCCAGATCGATGTCGCCGTGCAGGTCGACGACCAGCAGACCGTCCCGGGCGCCCAGCAGGGCGTGGTCGCCGGGTGCCGGCCAGGCCGGCGCGGTCACCGGCTCCAGGCTGTTCTCGTGCAAGGTGTTCCGTCCCCGTTCCGTGCCTGTCGCGCGCGGGCGCGCGTTCCGGCGCGGGTTCGTGCGGCGGCTTCGGCATCCCCGCACCGCACGAGCCCGCACCGGAACTCCCCCCGAGCGGCTCCCCCTTGAACCGTGGGTGCCTACTGTTCTACCTTCGCCACATGGTCGGGGCATCAACGCCCGCTCATCAGCGACACAACGAGCGGGCCGAGGTCGGGCCGGGTGATGCGGGATGCGTCCACACCTGGCACTGATCGAGGACGAACCCGATTTCGCACTGATGTGCCGTTCCTACCTGGAGCACGAGGGATTCACCGTCACCTGGGCCATGGACGCCCGCGCCGGCAAGTCCGTGCTCCATGAGAGCCGCGTCGATCTCGCCGTACTCGATCTGGGACTGCCGGACGGCAGCGGTCTGGAACTGCTGCGGGCACTCCGCTCCACCAGCCGGCTTCCGGTCATCGTGGTCACCGGGCGGGGCGCGGAGGCCGACCGGGTCGCGGGCCTGGAGATCGGCGCCGACGACTACCTCGTCAAGCCCTTCTCCCAGCGGGAGTTGGTGGCCCGGATCAGGGCGGTACTGCGCAGGTCGCAGCCACCGGAGACCCCGGCGGTGATCCAGGTCGGCGCGCTGCGGATCGACACGGCCGCCCGCCAGGCGTCCGCCGACGGCGTCCTCCTGACCCTGCGGCCCAAGGAGTACGCCCTGCTGGAGATGCTCGGCGAGGCGCCCGGCCGGGTCTTCTCCACCGAGCAGGTGCTGGAGCGGATCTGGGGCGCGGCCTGGCAGCAGCCCGCGACCGTGATCGAGCACGTGTACCGCCTGCGCGGCAAGCTCGCGGCGCTCCCCGCGCCCGCACCCCGGATCACCACGGTCCGCGGCTACGGCTACCGCCTCGACCCCTGACACCCCGAGACCTCTGAGAGCCGCCATGCCTCCCCTCGCCGCCCCGGACTTCCGGCTGCTCTTCGACTCGTCGCTGTCCCCGCTGCTGGTGCTCGGCCCCGACTTCACCATCGTCGAGGTCAACCGCGCGTATCTCGCGGCCACCCGTACGGAGCGCACGATCGTCGGGCGGCGGATCTTCGACGTCTTCCCCGACAACCCGGACGACCCCTCGGCCGACGGGGTCGCCAATCTGCGCCGCTCGTTGGAGTCGGTGGTGGCCACCGGCCGCAAGGACATCATGGCCTTGCAGCGCTACGACATCCCGACCGGCGAGGCGGGCGGTTTCGCCGAGCGGTACTGGAGTCCCGTCAACTCCCCTGTCCTGGACGCCGAAGGACGGGTCACCCACATCATCCACCGGGTGGAGGACGTCACGGACTTCGTGCATCTGCGCCGGGTCGGCCGGGAGCAGGAGCGGGCCGCCGCCGAGGCGCAGATGCGGGCCGAGGGCATGGAGATCGACCTGTTCGTCCGAGCCCGGGAGATCCGCGAGGTCAACGAGCAGCTGAGCCGCGCCAATGCCGAACTCGACGCGGCTGGACGGCAGTTGAGGGAGGAGCAGCGGGCCAAGGACCGGTTCATCGCGACGCTCTCGCACGAGCTGCGCAACCCGCTCGCCGCCGCCTGCGCGGCCGTCGAACTGCTCGCGCTGGACCTGCCGGACGGCGGCCGTCCCGCGCTGGCCGTCCTGGAGCGGCAGTTGGGCACGCTGGTGCGGATGAGCAACGATCTCCTGGACGGGACACGGGCGTTGACCGGCCGCCTTGAGCTGGTGTCCGAGCGGGTCGACGTGCGGTCCGTGGTCGAGGGCGCCTGCGCCGACATCCGGAGCCTGTTCGGGCACGGGGAGCGCGTGCTCCAAGTCACCTTGCCCGACAGGCCCGTTGTGATCGACGGGGACCGGCTGCGGCTGGCGCAGGTGCTGACGAACCTGCTGTCGAACGCGCTCAAGTACACCCCGCCCGGCGGCCGTACGGAGGTCCGGCTCACGGTCGAGGACCAACAGGCCCGGCTGACCGTGCGGGACGACGGCATAGGCTTCCAACCCGCCCGGGCGGAAGACCTGTTCGGGGTGTTCGTGCGGGTGGCCCCGGCGGGCCCCAACACACCCGAGGGGCTCGGTCTGGGACTCGCGGTCGCCCGGACGGTGGTCGAGCTGCACGGCGGCCGGATCGGCGCCGACAGCGAAGGGCCGGGGAAGGGAGCGACGTTCACGGTGCTCCTGCCGCGGGCCGACCAGGCGGCTCCGGAACCGGTACGACCGTCCGCGCCCCCTCACTCACCGCGCCGGCTGGCCATCCTGATCGTGGAGGACAACACCGACCTCGCCGCGACCTACCGCACCCTCCTGGAACGCCAGGGCCACCAGGTCACCGCCGTGCACACCGGCGCCGACGCGCTCACGGCGACCGAGTCCGACGTCTTCGACGTGGTGCTGTGCGACCTGGGCCTGCCCGACACCGACGGCTACACGGTGGCCCGTACGGTACGCGCCCGGCCGCACGGTGACCGGCCGCGCCTGATCGCGGTCTCCGGCTTCAGCCAGGGCATCGACCGCTCGCTGTCCCGGACGGCCGGCTTCGACGCCCATCTCGCCAAGCCGCTCCCGCTGACCGATCTGTTCGACCTGCTGGAACGCCTGGAGTAGCCGGGCGTCTTCCCCCTTCGCCCCGGCTGTGCTTGCCTGGGGAGCCGTTTTCCGGTGCCCGGGGCGGGAGTCGCCGTATGCGGAAGCCGTGGATCGTGGGTGTGCTGCTGGCCGGAGTGCTGCTCGGCGCGTGCACGGACCCGGCGTCCGGACCCCAGGCCGCGCCACCCGTCCCTTCCGTGCCGGCCGCCACCACCCGGCAGCAGCCGTCGGTTTGGCCGAGCGCCCAGGTGAAGTCGGCGCCCGGTGTGCTGTATCTGGGGGACTCCCTCGCGATGGAGAGTCAGCGGGTGCTCGGGCAGGAACTCCGCGGCACGCTGGACGCGACGTACACGAGTGCCCCGTACTCGGGGACCACGCTGTGCGACTACCTGGAGGGCACCGGGGCGAGTTCGCTGGTGCCGGACGGTGACAAGGCGGCGGCGCTGGTGCGCGCGCTGCACCCGGACTTCGTGGTGCTGCAGTTCTGGGGCAACGCGTGGGGCTACACGCCCTGTATGGACGGGATCACCTACGACGCCGACCGGCAGACCTATCTGAAGCGGTACGCGGCCGACCTCAGGAAGCTCATCGCGCAGATCGCGACCGCCGGGGGCGACCAACGGCCCACCGTCGTCTGGGTGTTGCAGGGCCCCGACCCGATCACCCCCGAACGCGTCCGGGCGGTGAACGCGCTCTACGAGACGTCGGCCGGGTCCGCGGGTGACGTCGTCGCCGACGCCGGCCGGACCGTGAGCCCGGCCGGCGCCCGCTACACCTGGACCCAGTACCTCCCGTGCACCGCCTACGAACGCGCCCACCCCGACTACTGCACCCAGCCGGGCAACGGCCGTACGGCCCTGCACCGGGACGACGACTACCTGCACTTCTGCCTGGCGCCGACGACATCGACGCCCCGGCCGTGTCCGGTCCGCTCCCCCGGCATCCTGCGCATCGCCCGGGAGATCACCCGGGTGATCGGCGACCGAGCTCGGTCTCGATCAGCCGGTTGAGGTGCCTGCGGGCGTCCTCGGTGCTCAACGGGGGTGCCTGGCGCAGTCGTTGCAGGGCGAGGCCGTCGGCGAGGGCGGCGAAGCGGACCGTGAAGCCGTCGAGGTCGTCGGAGCCGAACTCGCCGTCGGCGACGCCCCGTTCGGCCAGGGCGCGGATCTGCTGGTGCCAGCTCTCGTAGCGCCGGGCCTGGCCGCCGCTGAAGGCCTCGTCGGTGCCCTGCTCGCCCGCGTTCCAGTAGTCGAACCACATCCGCCAGTGCCGGTCGGTGTCCTCGGTGAACAGCGCGTCGACCAGCAGCCGCAACGCCTCCGCACCGCTGGTCGCCTGCTCGGCGGCCTCGTCCAACTCGGCGTAGTAGCGCTCGATGTGCAGGACCATCGCCTCGGAGAGGATCTCCTGCACACTGCCGAAGTGGTAGGTGACGGTACCGACGGAGACTCCGGCGGCGGCTGCCACGTCCCGCACGCCGACCGAGGCGTAGCCGCGTTCCGCTATCAGCGGGACGGCCGCCTCGACGATGAGCCGGCGGCGCACCTCGGTGGGCTGCCTGGTGCGGTCGGCGGCGGCGACGGCCCGGCGCGGGGACTTCGGGGACTTCTCGACCTGCGGAGGCTTGGCGGCCTGCGAGGGCTTGGCGGCCGTCATCCCGACGTCCTCGGGGTGGTGCGGTGCCATGCTCGCTCGGCCACTGTCTCTCCGTTCGCCCGTGCTTCGACGCGACTGTCCATGACGAAGTCCGCGGCCGTGGCGCGCAGCTCCGTCCGCGCCATGATCTCAGCGTCGTGGCCGTCCCCGCGCCGCAACCGGATGCGCCACTCCGACACGGCGTGCGCGGACAGCGGGTCGTCACCGCGGATGCGGTACGTCTCCCGCGCGCTCTCCTCGTAGCGCAGCCCGTCCGGATACGTCCGTGATCCCCCGTAGTTGGGGTCGACCTCCAGCGTCCACTCCCCCTTGGCCACGTCGTGGGTGACCAGCCGTTCGGGGGTCGGCTCGGCGGGCCGGTCGTAGGTCACGTCGAGCGGGGTAGCCTGCTCGGGCTCCTCGAAGCGGATCGTCGGCTCGTCCCCTGCCTCCCGCAGCGGCAGCAGTACGGCGCTCTCGGCCGGTACGACCCGGAGTTCGCCGCGCTCGCCGTGCGGCCACACCCACGGCCAGTAGGTGTCGGAGACGGCGACCCTGATCCGATGCCCGGGCGGGATCGCGTAGCCGATGCCGGTCAGCTCGAACTCGACGTCCTCGTAGGTCCCCGGTGTCCACTCGACGGCCCGGTCCCGGCCGTGTCTGCTCAGCAGGTTGAGCACGCCACGGGTGACGAGGGTGGACGAGCCGTCGGGGGCCACGTCGCACAGGCGGGCGATGACGTGGGCGCGCGGGGTGGCGCTGTCGAGGCGGAGCCGGACGCGCGGGCGGCCGAGGATCTCGACGCGTTCGGTGAGCGGTTCGGAGTCGAAGCACACCGAACGGCCGTCCTCCTCGCGCTGGTCCGGCGGCAGGTCGCTCGCGTTCCCGAAGGGGAAGAAGCGCCCGGCGTCGAGGCCGGTGTGCTGCGGGGAGCGCACGAGGACGGGGTCACCGCTCGCGCCGAGCGGTCGCGAGTCCCAACTGACCGTGGGGCTCGGCCACTTGGCGTCGCCCACCCAACGGCCGGGCAGCACGTCGTACGACGTCGCCGGCGGGACCGGGTCGGTGATCCAGGCCCGCAGCAGGGGCTCCCCCATCGCTCCCGTGTCGATGCCCTTGAGGTGCTGGTCCCACCAGCGCAGGGTCTCCTGGAGGAAGCCGATCGCGGGGCCGGGCGGCAGGCCGCGGTCGGGGTACTGGTGCGACCAGGGGCCGACGATGCCCCGGACGCGATCCCCGGGCAGGTGCTCGACGAGCCGCAGCACGGTGTCCCGGTACGGGTCGTTCCAGCCGCCGACCGCGAGGACGGCCGCGTCGATCGCGGTGTAGTCCTCGCAGACGCTGCCGTGCTTCCAGTAGTCGTCGCGCTGTTGATGATCGAGCCAGGTGTGCAGGAAGGGTTCGAGGGCGTCGAGGCGTTCGCGCCACATCGGCAGCCAGCGGTCCGCGCCCACGTTCGCCGGGTCCGGCGGGCGGGCGGCGAAGGCGAGCATGGTGCCGGCCCAGGCGAGCATGTCGATGCCTAGGACGGCGCCGCCCATGTAGTGGACGTCGTTGTCGTAGCGGTCGTCGGTGGAGCAGACGGTGACGATCGCCTTCAACGGCTTCGGCGCGAGGGCGGCGATCTGGAGGGAGTTGAAGCCGCCCCAAGAGATGCCGAACATACCGACCTTGCCGGTGCACCAGGCCTGTGCGGCAAGCCAGTTGACGACGTCGACGCCGTCCGCGAGTTCCTGCGCGTCGTACTCGTCGCCGGGCAGGCCCTCGCTGTCGCCGTGGCCGCGGATGTCGACGCGGACGGAGGCGTAACCGTGTCCGGCGTACCAGGGGTGACGTTGGGCGTCGCGGGGCGCGGTCCAGTCGGTCTTGCGGTACGGGAGGTATTCGAGCAGCGCGGGTACGGGGTCAGAGTCGGCGTCGACCGGCCGCCAGATACGGGCGTGCAACCGGGTCCTTCCGTCCCGGGTGGGGATCCAGACGTCCTCACGGACCACCTGGCGGTCGAACTGCTCGCGGTACTTCACAAAGCTCCTTCTGCCACGGGGGCGTTGAGGGGGCGCCAGCGTCGGACGCGATGGCCGTCGGTGCCGTGGTCGGTCCAGATGTCGTCCCCCTCCGCCGCGTCGGCCCAGTCGGCGGTGTCGTCGACGTAGGGCAGCGCGTCGGGGTCGGGTTCGAGGGCGGCGGCCATCAGCTGGCGGGTGTAGGGGTGTTGGGGGTCGGCGAAGACCGTCTCCGTCGGGCCCTCCTCCACGACGACTCCGTGGCGCAGGACGACGACCCGGTCGGCGATGCCCCGTACGACGGCCAGGTCGTGGCTGATGAACAGGCAGGCCAGGTCGCGTTCGCGGCGCAGGTCGTCGAGGAGGCGGAGCACATCGGCCTGGACGGAGACGTCGAGGGCGGTGGTGATCTCGTCGGCGATGAGGACGTCCGGCTCACCCGCCAACGCCCTTGCGATACCGATGCGTTGACGCTGGCCGCCGGAGAGCTGGGCGGGCAGGCGGTCCGCGAGGGCCGGGTCGAGGCGTACGTCGGCGATGAGTTGACGGGCCCGCTCCGTCGCCTCCGTGCGGTCTGCCGCCGTGCCGAAGAAGCGCAGGGGGTGACGGACCGCGTCGCCCACCGAGCGGCGGGGGTTGAGTGAGGTGTCCGCGTTCTGGAAGACGAGCTGCACGCGGCGCCGCAGGGACAGCGGGCGTTGCTGCGCCGGCCGGGCCAGGTCGCCGTCCTCGTGTCGCATCGTGCCGCCGGACGGGGTGCGCAGCCCGGCCAGGCTCCAGGCGAGGGTGGACTTGCCGCTGCCCGACTCGCCCACGAGGGCGAGGACTTCGCCACGCCGGACGTCGAAGGAGACGCCGTGCACGGCACGGGTGCTGCCGTAGTCGATGGTGATGTCCTGCGCGGACACGGCGACGGGTGCGTCGTCGGGGACCTCGGCCCGGGGCCTGACCTCCCGCTCCCCCGCCTCGCCGACGACCGCGAGCCCTGCGTCGTCGAGGCGCGGCACACTCGCCAACAGGCGCTTGGTGTACGGGTCCTGGGGCTGGGCGAAGAGCTGCCGGATGGACGCCGATTCCACCACCCGGCCCGACCTCAGGACGGTCACCTCGTCGGCCATGTGCGCGACGACCCCGAGGTCGTGGCTCACCAGCACGGCGGCCAGGCCGAGTTCGTCGCGCAGGGCGGCGATCAGGTCGAGGACGCTGCGCTGGGTGATGACGTCCAGGCCGGTGGTCGGTTCGTCGAGGACCAGGACCTTGGGGCGGGCCGCGATGGCCATCGCGATGGCGACGCGTTGCTGCTGGCCGCCGGAGAGCTCGTGCGGATAGCGCCGGGCCAGGTCGGCGGGGTGCGGCAGCCGGACCTGTTCGAGGAGTTCCACGACGGGGACCTCCCCGCCGGCCTCCGCGATCTGCCGGCCGATGCGCATGGAGGGGGTGAGGGCGTGGCCGGCGTTCTGGCCGACCATCGCGACCGTGCCGCCGCGCAGCTGCCGCAACTCCCGTGCGGGCAGGGCGAATACATCGGCGCCGGCCACCTCGACGGACCCGCCGGTGATCCGCGACCCGTGTCGCAGATGCCCGAGCAGGGTCGCGGCGACGGTCGACTTGCCGCTGCCGGACTCGCCGACGAGCGCGTGGGTCTGCCCCTCGGCGACGTCCAGGGACACCTCGTGCACGACGGGCACGTCACGGCCGCCCGAACGGTAGGCCACGGACAGGGAGTTGACGGAAATGATCGAGGCCATCAGGAGCCCTCCCTGATCCGGTCGACGCCCCACGCCTTGGACAGGCCGTCGGCCGCGAGGTTGAGCCCGACCACGAGGGTGGCCAGGGCGATGATGGGCGCGATGCTCGCCATCGGGACGACGGTGATGGCGGTGCGGTTCTCGGCAACCATCAGTCCCCAGTCGGGAGTCGGCGGGTCGGCGCCGAAGCCGAGGAAGGACAGCGAGGAGATCAGCAGGACGACCCAGGAGGCCCGCATCGCGAACTCCACGCACACCACGTCCGTGATGTTCGGCAGGATCTCCCGGCGCAGGATCGACCAGGTGCTCTCACCGCGGGCGCGGGCCGCGGTGACGTAGTCGGCGGGGACGACCGCGAGGGCGGCGCCGCGTACGACGCGGACGACCTGCGGGACGTAGGTGACCGCGACGGCGAGGACGATGACCGACGGGCCGGTGCCGAGGGCGGTCACTACGACGAGCAGTGCGAGGACCGAGGGGATGGACAGGATCGCGTCCAGGACCCGGCCCAGTACGTCGTCGAACCAGCCGCCGCGCAGTGCCGCCGCACATCCGATGACCGTGCCGAGGGCGACGGTGATCAGGGTCGCGGTGACGGAGATGCCGAGCGCGTACCGGCCGCCGTAGAGGACGCGGGCGAGGACGTCCCGGCCGTACTGGTCGGTTCCGGCCCAGTGGCTCCAACTCGACCCGAGGAGGGCGTGGTTGGCGTCGTTGGCGATCGGGTCGTAGGAGGTGAGGAGGGGTGCGAGCAGCGCGATCAGGACGTGTACGGCGACGATCGCGAGGCCGACGAGTGCCGTGCGGGAACTGCTCACGGTGCGCCAGGCGCGGACGGTGCGGGCGCCTCGTACGGTGGTCGGCGGGACGGTGTCGAGCGTGGTCATCGGGTCCTCCCTCGGGTGCGGAGCCTCGGGTTGAGGGCCATGGTGGCGAGGTCGGCCGCGAGGTTGCAGACGACGTAGACGACCGCGCTGATGAGGGCGATGGCCTGGATGGTGGGCAGGTCGCGGTTCTGCACCGAGGAGAGCATCAGCTTGCCGATGCCCGGGTAGTTGAAGACGTTCTCGACCACCGCGACCCCGCCGACCAGCCAGGCGACGTTGAGCGCGATGACGTGCAGCGTGGGCAACAGGGCGCTCGGCAGGGCGTGTCGAGTGACGACCCGCCAGGTGGACAGGCCCTTGAGGCGAGCTGTCGTGACGTACTCGGTGGCCATAACGTCGATGACCGAGGTACGGGCCATGCGGACGATGTACGCGGCCATCACCACTGCAAGGGCGAGGGCGGGAAGCCATACGGCGGGCAGGAGTTGGGAGACGCTGGCGTCGGGGCCGTAGAGGACGACCGCGGGGAACCACGGGAGTGCGACCGAGAAGCACAGGACGAGGACGGTCGCGACGACGAACTCGGGGACGCTCATGCCGACGAGGCTGACGGTGGAGATGACGTGGTCGGGCCAGCGGTCGCGGTACAGGCCGGCGAGGATGCCGAGGACGATCGATCCGGTGACCGCGAAGAGGACTGTGACGAGGGCGATCAGCGCGGAGTTGGCGAGATACATGGACACTTCGCCGCCGACGGCCTTGCCGGAGACGAGGGAGGTGCCGAAGTCGCCGTGGAGGGCGCCCCGGACCCAGTCCCAGTACCGCTCCCAGGCCGGCCGGTCGAGCTTCAGCTTCTCGCGCAGGGCGGCCACCGCGTCCGGGGTCGCGTCCTTGCCGAGGATCTGCGTGGCGACATCGCCGGGCAGGGCCTGGACGGCGAGGAAGACGAGGACGGAGGAGAGGAAGAGGGTGCCAACGGCCGCCGCGATACGGCGGGTTATGAAGGAGAGCATGGTCAGGCTCCCTTCAGGCCGATGCCCAGGTAGTCGAACTCGAAGCCGTGCTCGGCGTATCCGCGTACTTTGCGGGAGATGCCGACGAGCCGGTCGGCGAACATCGGGGTCATCGCCCCGCCTCTCTCGATCACCAACGTCTGTGCCTCGCCGTAGAGTTCGCGCCGCTTGGTGTCGTCGAGCTCGGCGCGCGCCCGGTCGAGCACCGCGTCGAATTCCTTGTCGGACCAGGCGGTCTCGTTGTAGGAGGAGCCGCTGCGGAAGATCTGGGTGAAGAGCTGGTCGACGGGCCGGCCCGTGAACCAGTAGGTGGCCATCAGCGGCTTCTTCATCCAGATCTGCGTGTAGTAGGAGTCCGCGGAGGCCGTCTTGACCTTGATCCGGATGCCGGCCCGTTTCGCCGAGTCCTGGTAGGCGAGCGCCATCGGCGTGAACAGCGGGTCGTAGGCGGAGGTGTAGAGGTCCATGGCCAGGCCCTCGTGGCCCGCCTGCTTGAGCAGGTACTTCGCCTTTTCCGGGTCGTGCTTCGGGTGCGCGGAGATGTGTGCGGGGTCGCTCGGCGGTACGGGGTTGTCCCAGCCGGCGGTGCCCGCGCCCTGGAGGGCTACCTGCACGACGTGCTCGGGGTCGTAGGCGAGCTTCATCGCCTGGCGGACGCGGACGTCGGTGAAGGGCTTCTCGGTGGTGAGCATCGGGAGGACGTACCACTGGGCGTTCTTCACGCGGGCGATGGTGGCGCGGTCGGAGGCGGCGACCACGCGGGCCGTCGCGAAGTCGAGGTTGGTCTGGGAGAGCAGGTCGACTTGCCCTGCGAGCAAGGCGTTTGAGCGGGCCGACATGTCGGCGACCGAGTAGAAGGCGATCGCGTCGAGGACGGGGCGGCCCGCCCAGTGGTCCGTGTACGCGGTGATGCGGCCGGGGCCCGCCGGTGCGAACGACTCCAGCTTGAAGGGGCCGGTGCCGATGCCGGTGCGGCCGACGGACTTCGCGCTGCCGTCGGGGATGACGTAGCAGTTGTAGTGCGTCAGCAGGCTGGGGAACTCGGCGTTCGGGCTCTTCAGCGGGACGACCAGGGTGTGGGCGTCGGGCGTGCCCAGCTTCGCCGGGTCGATGAGCGGGGCGAGGACCGCGGCCTGCGGGGACGCCGTCGCCTTGTCGAGGATGTGGCGCAGGGTGTAGGCGGCGTCGGCGGAGGTGAAGGCGCGGCCGTTGTGGAAGGTGACGCCCTCGCGGAGGCGGAAGGTCCAGGTGCTGGCCTTGGCGTCGGGCTCCCAGGACTCGGCGAGGTCGGGGGCCAGCTCGCCGTTCGTGCCGATGCGGACGAGCCGGTTGTAGAGGGCGCCCAGGTATTCGTACGCGGACAGGGAGCTCGCGGGGTCGAGGGTCTCGGCGTCGGAGGCGGGCGGCCGGGCGATGCGCAGGGTGCCGCCGCGGTCCGGGGCGCCCT
>NZ_JAWOAI010000161.1:0-18957 GCF_033194735.1 Streptomyces sp. W16 | reverse complement strand
GGATCGGCGTCACCGGGCAGCACACGTCGGTCGACGGCGACCTCACCGGCCGGCAGAACCTGCGCCTGTTCGCGCGGCTGCACCGGGTGCGGGGTCCTGCCGAGCGGGCCGCCGAGCTGCTGGACCGCTTCGGCCTGACGGAGGCCGCCGACCGCGCCGCGTCCACCTACTCCGGCGGGATGCGCCGCCGCCTCGACCTGGCGGCGAGTCTGATACGACGCCCCGAGGTGCTGTTCCTGGACGAACCGACGACCGGCCTCGACCCGGCCAGCCGGAACCGGGTCTGGGAGGCCGTACGGGACCTGAAGAGGGAGGGTACGACCGTGCTGCTGACCACGCAGTACCTGGAGGAGGCCGACCAACTCGCCGACGACATCGCCCTGGTGGACCGGGGACGAGTCGCGCACAGCGGGTCGCCGGCCCAACTCAAGGCGCTCATCGGCACCTACGCCGAAGTCGTCGTCGCACACCGGGACGCGCTGGTGAAAGCGGCCGGTGTCCTCGACCAACTCACCGGCGCCGAGCCGTCGTTCGACCACGAGCGGAACACCGTCGGGGCGGTCACCGGCGACCCGACGCTCACCCTGCCCCGGCTCGTCCGCGAACTCGACGCGGCGGGCGTGCCGTTGCTCGACGCGAGCATGCGGCCACCGACCCTCGACGACGTGTTCCTCCGCCTGACGGACCGTAAGGAGGCGGTGGCATGAGCGCGTTGGCGTACGACGGCACCGCGATGCTCGGCCGACAGCTGCGGCGGGTGCGGAACAGTCCGGCGCTGGCGATCCTCACCCAGACCATGCCGATCACGATGCTGCTGTTCTTCGGGTACGTCTTCGGCAGCGCGCTGGCGATGCCGGGTGACGCCTACCGCTCTTACCTGGTCCCGGGGTTGCTGGTCGCGACCGCCGCCAACGGCATCATGACGGGCATGTTCCAGGCCGCCCAGGACTCGCACCGGGGCGTGAGCGACCGCTTCCGCACCCTGCCGATGAGCAGGGCCGCCGTACCGCTCGGGCAGGCGACCGCCGATCTGGTCGTCACGGCGGCCGGCACCGTGCCGTTCCTGCTGGTCGCTCTCGCGGTGGGCTGGCGGGTCGAGGGGTCGGTGGCCCAAGCCGCCGCCGCTGTGGGCCTGTTGCTGCTGTTCCGGTTCGCCTGCGCCTGGGTCGGCATCCTGCTCGGGCTCGCCTCCCGCAGCGAGGAGGCGGCCGGGCAGCTCGGCAGCGCGACCTTCATGCTGCCGCTGCTGTCCAACGCGTACATCCCGACCAACCGGCTGCCGGGCTGGCTGCGCACGCTGGCCGAGTGGAACCCGATCAGCGCGGTGACCACGGCCCTGCGGTACCTGTTCGGCAACTCGCCCGTACCCGAGGGCGCCGCCTGGCCGGTGGCCCATCCGATCGCCGGGTCGCTGGCGTGGTGCGCCGCGCTGATCGCCCTGTTCGCACCGCTCGCCGTACGCCGGTACACACGCGGCGAGCACTGAGCTCTCCGCATGACAAAGGCGCCGGGCACGGGACATGATCCTCCGCATGGAGCCTCTGCCGCCGCCCCTTGAGGGCGTCACCGTCGTCGCTGTCGAACAGGCCGTCGCGGCCCCCTTCGCCACCCGCCAACTCGCCGATCTGGGCGCCCGGGTGATCAAGGTCGAGCGGATCGACGGCGGTGACTTCGCGCGCGGCTACGACACCGCGGCCGGCGGTCTGGCCTCGCACTTCGTGTGGTGCAACCGGGGCAAGGAGTCGATCGCGCTGGACCTGAAGGACCCGCGGGGTCTGGACGTCGTACGGCGGCTGGTCGCGGACGCGGACGTGTTCGTGCAGAACCTCGCGCACGGGGCGGCGGCCCGGCTCGGGCTCGACGCGGCGACGCTGTGCGCCGCGCATCCCCGGCTGGTCGCCGTGGACATCTCGGGGTACGGGGCTTCCGGGCCGTACGCGGACAAGCGGGCCTACGACATGCTCGTGCAGTGCGAGGCGGGGCTGGTGTCGGTGACCGGGACGCCGGAACGGCCGGTGAAGGCGGGGATCCCGGTGGCCGACATCGCGGCCGGGATGTACGCGTTCTCCGGTGTGCTCGCGGCGCTCGTACGCCGGGGCGTGAGCGGGCGCGGCGGGCCCGTCGAGGTCTCGATGCTGGACGCGGTCGTGGAGTGGATGGGGCATCCGCTGCATCACACGATGCACGGCGGGACTCCCCCGGCGCGCACAGGACTCGCGCACGCCGTCATCGCACCGTACGACGTCTATCCCGCGGCGGACGGCGGGCAGGTGCTGCTCGCGGTGCAGAACGACCGGGAGTGGCGGCGGCTGGCCGAACAGGTGCTGGGGCGACCGGAGTTGGGGCAAGAGCCGGACTTCGCGACGAACGCGGCGCGGGTGGTGAACCGGGAGCGCACGGACGCCCTCGTCGGCGAAGTGCTGGGTGGGCTGGCCGCCGACGAGGCCGTGCTGCGGCTGGAGCGCGCGGGAGTGGCCTGCGCGCGCCTCAGGAACGTACAAGAGGTGGCGGAGCACCCGCAGTTGACGGCCCGGGAGCGGTGGCGGGAGGTGGGTTCGCCGGTCGGGCCGTTGCGGGCACTGCTGCCGCCGATCACCTTGCCGGGCGGAGGCGAGGCACGGATGGGTGATGTGCCCGCGCTCGGGGAGCACACCGTGGCGCTGCTGCGTGCCGTGGGGATGGCGGACCAAGAGATCGCAGCACTGCGCCGGGACGGTGTGGCGTCCTGAGCGCGGGCCCCCGGGAAGTCCCCGGGGACGCCGAGTAGTTGCTCAGCGCCCGCCGAACAGCGAACGGCGCAGTCTGCGCAGCGGTGCGAAGAGCGAGACCCTGCTCACTCGCGCGCCCCTGGCGCTGCGTTCCTGCGTGGTGTCGCGCGAGGTGAGCTCACGCATCAGCGAGGTCGCCTCTGCCGTCTCGCGCTGCGGGACGACGGGGCCGCCCAGCACCGAGAGATGGCGGTCGAGGCGCGAACTCGTCGCGCTGCTCCCGCACGTGATCGCAGGGACCCTTGCCCTACTGCGCACTATCTGTTCCATGTCACTCCCCACCCGTACGAGTCCACCCGGCCCGGGCAGGGTAACCCTATCGCCCCAACCGGGCACTCGTGTATCGAGGTCTCAGGATTCACCTTCCCCGTAAGGGTGTTGACGACCCCTCCTTGATTACTCTCCGAATCCAACCGATTTCAGGGCGAGTTGGACAACTGGCTGCGTTGTGGGCTGTGGTGAGCCTCCGTCGGGCTCGACGGTCACTGCGAGTGATGTTGCTGATTTGTCGAGTCCGGTGGTGACCAAGGGCGTGTCGTCCTTGAAGAGCCCGAGGGAGCGCGGTTGCACATTGGGGCGCATCAGCCACAGTTGACGCACGCGCCCGCTCGGCGGTGCGCCGTATCCGCTCAGGGTGACGACCGCGCGCCCCTCCGACGCGGAGGCGATCACGCCGATGCTCCGGCCCGCGGTGTCCGCGCCGGTGGTCGCACGGGCGTCGGGAGCTGCGAGAACGTGTGCGATCTCACGCGACTGCGCCTGCGCTGCGTCCAGCTTGTCCTGTGTCCTGTTCGCCTGCACGGCGAACAGCGAGGCCACGACGAGGGCGGCGGTGGCCGTCGCGGTGGCGAACGGCACGAAGAACGGCCGCCGTTGGGGCACGCGGGCGCGTGACGTCGGCGGCTCCGCGCCCCACACATGGGCCGGCAGCCGGGGCGTGTACTCCCGTGTCTGTTCCCGCGCGTGCTCCCGCAGCGGCCCGGGCTCCTGCGGGGTGTTGCGTATCGCGGACAGCACCCGGTCGCGCATCGCGAACGGCGGCTGGGCGGACTCGGACCACGCGAGGCGGACCGCGTCCTCGGCCAGGGCGCGCACCTCGAAGGCACAGCGCTCGCACTTCTTGAGGTGCTTCTCGAACTGGCGGCGCTCGCCGGGTTCGAGGGCGTCGAGGGCGTAGGGGGCGGCGAGCGAGTGGAGATCGCCCCGGCCGAACAGTCGGGCGAGGACACTCATGCGGCACCTCCCAGGCAGTCGCGCAGCCGGGTGAGTCCGTCACGCATACGGGTCTTGACCGTGCCCAGCGGCAGCGAGAGCCGCTCGGCCACTTCACGGTACGTATAGCCGTCGTAATAGGCGAGGGTCACGGACTGCCGTTGCAGGGCCGTGAGCCGGTCCAGGCAGCGGCGCACCAACTGCCGCTCCAGGCCTGCCTCGACCTCCTCGGTCACCTGGTCGAAGGCCGGGTTGTGGGAGCGCCGGGCCTCGCGCTGCTCGCGGTCGACGGCCGCGCGGGCACTTCGCACCCGGTCGACGGCCCGGCGGTGGGCGAGGGTGAGGACCCAGGACAGGGCGCTGCCGCGGCCGGGATCGAAGCGGGCGGCGGACCGCCACAGTTCGAGCAGCACCTCCTGGGACACCTCCTCGGACTGCGCCGGGTCGCGCACCACGCGGCGCACCAGTCCGAACACGGGCCCGGACACCAGTCCGTAGAGCTCCTCGAAGGCCTTCTGGTCCCCTCCGGCCACCTGCACCAGGAGTTCGTCCGCCCCCACCCGTCCCCCTCTCGTCGACCGCACGCGGCCCCTCCTCTTCGACCGCACGCGGTCTGTCACTTCGCATCCCGTCACACGAGGCATTCGCAGCGGATGCCCCTAAGGATGGGTTACGGATCAGCGGACTTGAAACGCGGGTCACGGCCCGGATTGCAGTCGGCCAGAAAAACTTTTCAGATTCGACCAATCCGGCCCGGCACCAGCTCCGAATCCCCGAGCGTCAGGCAAGTTGGCACTGAGGACGGACGGCATGACACCTATCTCCAGGAGCGGTGCGGGACGCAGGAAGCTCGCGGCCCTCGTATGCGGCGCGCTGGCCACCGGGGGGCTCGCAGCCGCCGGTACGGCCGCGCTGGAACCGGGAGTGGCCTCGGCCTCCTCCCACCGGGAGGCCCCCCTCATCTCAGGGACCCCGCAGTACGACAACACGGACCTCTACGCGTTCGTGAGCCCGGACAAGCCGGACACCACCACCATCGTGGCGAACTGGATCCCGTTCGAGGAACCCGCCGGCGGCCCGAACTTCTACCAGTTCGCGGACGACGCCCAGTACGACGTGCACATCGACAACAACGGTGACGCGCTGGACGACATGATCTTCCGTTACACCTTCAGCACCCAGATCAAGAACAAGAAGACGTTCCTGTACAACACGGGCCCGGTCACCAGCCTGACCGACCCCGACCTCAACATCACGCAGTCGTACGACGTCGAGCTGATCAAGCTCAAGAAGGGCAAGCAGGTCTACAAGACCAAGATCGCCGACGACATCCCGGCGGCGCCCTCCGACGTCGGCAAGGCCTCGATGCCGGACTACGCCAAGCTGCGTTCGCAGGCGATCTACAAGACGGCGAACGGCGGCGCGACCTTCGCGGGCCAGGCCGACGACCCGTTCTTCGCCGACCTGCGCGTCTTCGACCTGCTGTACGGCGGCAACCTCAGCGAGGTCGGCAACGACACGCTCAAGGGCTACAACGTCAACACGATCGCCCTCCAGGTGCCGAACGACCTGATCCGGCAGTCGAAGAACCACCCGACCGTCGGCATCTACTCGACGACCCAGCGCAAGAACGCCAAGGGTTACTACACGCAGGTCTCGCGCCTGGGCAACCCGCTGGTCAACGAGGTCGTCAACCCGCAGAAGGACAAGGACAAGTTCAACGCGTCCGAGCCCAAGGACGACGCTCAGTTCCTGAAGAACGTGACCGAGCCCGAGATCCCGAAGCTCATCGAGTCGATCTACAAGATCAAGGCGCCGAGCGAGCCGCGCAACGACCTCGTCAGTGTGTTCCTCACGGGCGTCAAGGACCTCAACACGCTGCAGCCGTACACGAAGCCGGCCGAGATGCTGCGCCTCAACACGTCGATCAAGCCGGCCGCGCACCCCAAGCGCCTCGGTGTCCTGGACGGCGACAACGCGGGCTTCCCGAACGGGCGTCGGCTCACCGACGACGTGATCGACGAGGCGCTCCAGGTCATGGAGGGTGAACTCGTCGGTTCCAAGAACGACTTGGGCGACGCGGTCGACAAGAACGACAAGGGCTTCGAGAAGTACTTCCCCTACGTCGCCGAGCCGACCTCGGGTTCGCGCGGTCCGCTCGCCAAGGGCACGAGCAGCGGCAGTGACGTCAAGAACCAGCTGGGCGACGCGCTGCAGCCGGCGGGCTCGTCCTCCAGCAACAACATGATGCTGATCACCGCGTCGGCGGCCTCGGGTGTGGCCGGAGTCCTGCTGATCGGCGCGGGCGTCGCGTGGTGGCGCCGCCGGATGACCCACCGCCCGTACTAAACCCCACCGACTGGCGCGGCCCGCACAGCTTCTTCCCCCACGGTGCGGGCCGCGCCACCCCTGCGTGACAACACCTCTCAGCAGTACGGCACTTGAACCACCCCAGGCGATGGAGGAACGGCATGGCCCCGCGCGAGAACGACAACGAGCCGACGCCGACGGAGGACGAGCCCGGCGAGACGCCGGTGGCGGCGGAGCGGGAACGCGAGTGGGAGCGCGTGTGGGCGGAGGGCGAGACCGACGCCGAGGCCGGGACCGGCTCTGAGCGCGAAGCCGACTCCCAGGCAGCCGAGGCCCGTTCCGAAGCCGGGGCCAACTCCCAGGCAGCCGAGGCCCGTTCCAAAGCCGAGGCCGACTCCAAAGTCGAGGCCACGACCGACCCCGAAGCCGGCCCCGAAGCCGAGGCCCACCCCGAGATCGAACCCGAAGCCGAAGTCGAGCCCGAAGCGGGACCGACCGAAGCCGCAGCCCCATCGCCTGGGCACGACCACCCCCACCCTCACTCCCACGATCACGACCACCCCCACTCGCACGACCACGACCACGACCACGACCACGATGATCACGCCCCGCGCCCCGGCACGCCGGAAGACGCAGTTGCCGACGAACGCGTCGTCGCCGTACGCCGGTTGGGCGCCGCGGGCCGTCGCTGGCGGGGCGTCCAACTCGCCGGTTGCGCCGCCCTGTTGGCCGTGGCGATGACCGCCGGAGCCATCGCGATCGGCGCCGCGAAGGACAGCGGTGCCACAGGCGTCGCGGCCGTCTCCAGCGCCGTGTCGCCGGACCTGCTGGCCAGCGGGAGTCTGGACGCGAGCATCGCCGCGCTGCAGGCCCATCTCCGGGGCCAGCCCAAGGACTTCGACGGGTGGGCGACACTCGGTCTTGCCTATGTCGAGCAGGCCAGGACCAAGGGCGACCCGTCCCGGTACCCGCAGGCACAGGCCGCCTTCACGCGGTCGCTGAAGATCTCGCCCGACAACGAGAACGCCCTTGAGGGCCGCGCCGCGCTCGCCGCCGCCCGGCACGAGTTCAAGGAAGCCCTCACCTACGCGGACGAGGTCCTGAAGGAGAACCCCTACAGCGAGCGCGCCCTGTGCTCCCGTATCGACGCGCTCGTCGAACTCGGCCGCTACGACGAGGCGTCGAAGGCCGCCGACCTGGCCGACGCCCGCAAGCCCGGCGTCCCGGTGTTCACCCGGTACGCGTACGTCCACGAGCTGCGCGGCGACGTCACCACGGCCCGCAAGGTCCTGGAACAGGCCCTCGCAGCCGCCAGCTCCCCCGGGGACATCTCGTACGTGGCCGGCACGCTCGGCCAACTCGCCTGGAACCAGGGCGACTACAAGACCGCCCTGGACTACTACGGCCGCGCCCTCGCCGCCGACGAGAACTACCTCCCCGCCCTGGAGGGCCGGGCCCGCGCCCAGGCGGCCCTGGGTGACCGCGCCGACGCCATCAAGGGCCTGGAGCTGGTCGTCTCCCGCTACCCGTTGCCCCAACCCCTCGTGGAGCTCGGTGAGTTGTACGAGAGCCGGGGCGCCGCGGGCGACAAGGCGAAGGCCGACGACCAGTACGCCCTCGTCGACGCCTGGATCGCCCTCGCCCGCGCCAACGGCGTCAACGCCGACCTCGACACTGCGCTCGCCGCCGCCGACCACGGAGACATCAAGTCGGCCCTGAAGGCCGCCCGCGCCGAGTGGGCCCGCCGGCACACCGTGCACACGGCGGACGCGCTGGCCTGGGCCCTGCACGTCAACGGCCTCGACAAGGAGGCCCTGTCCTACGCACGTCAGGCCACGGCCACCGGCTACCACAACGCGTCGTTCATCTACCACCTGGGCATGATCGAGCTCGCCACCGGCCACAAGGCCGACGGCCGCGCCCACCTGGCCAAGGCCCTGAAGCTGAACCCGGGCTTCTCGCCGCTGGGTGCGAGCAAGGCCCGCAAGGCGCTGGAGGAGACCAAGTGAGGCCTGTACGCCGCCTGTTCGCCTCGGCCGCGGCCGTCCTCACGGCCGCCGGCGCGCTCCTGCTCGTCCCCACGGCAGCCGCGAGCGCGCACCCGCTGGGCAATTTCACGGTCAACCGTTACGACGGTCTCGTCGTCGCCCCTGGGGTCCTGCGCGTCACGCACATCGAGGACCTCGCGGAGATCCCGGCGACCCAGGCCAAGCCGGACATCAAGCGGTTGGGCATGACCGAGTGGGCCCGGCAGCGGTGCGACAAGGCCGCCGAGGGCAGCAAGGTCACCGTCGACGGACGTACGGTCGCGCTCACGACCGGCACCAGCACCGCACGGCTGCGGCCCGGACAGGCCGGGCTCAACACCCTGCGGTTGGAGTGCAGTTCGAGGGCGGCGCTGCCCAAAGGCCGCACGGTCGCCCTGGGCTTCCACAGCGCGGGCCTGACCACCGGGCCCGGCTGGCGGGAGATCACCGCGCGCGCCGACCGGATGACGCTCACCGGGACGGACGTACCGAAGAAGTCGGTGTCGCACGAACTCACCAGCTATCCCAAGGACTTGCTCTCCTCGCCCGCCGACATCACGAAGGCGTCGCTGCACGCGCGTCCCGGCGGCCCGGCCCTCACCGACGACGACCAGTCCCGGTCGGACTCGGCGGCGTCCTCCATCCTCCCGCGTGGCGCGGACCGTTGGACGGAGGAACTGAACAACCTGGTCGCCCGGCACAACCTCAGCGTCGGCTTCGCGGCCCTCTCGCTGCTCATCGCGATCGCCCTGGGCGCGATGCACGCGCTCGCCCCCGGCCACGGCAAGACGCTGATGGCGGCCACGGCGGCGGCCCGGGGCGGTCGCGCCCGTCTCAAGGACGTGCTCCCCCTGGCCGCCTCGGTCACGGTCACCCACACCCTCGGTGTGATCGCCCTGGGCCTCCTGGTCACGGCCGGCTCCGCCGCGACCCCCTCGGTGATCGCCTGGCTGGGCATCGCGAGCGGCGTCCTGGTCCTCTTCGCGGGCGGCAACCTCCTACGCCGGGCCTGGCGCAACCGCCCACGCCCACAAGCCCCTTCGCACCCCCACCCCCACCCCCACGGTCCCGGTCACGGTCACAGTCACGAGACCGCCAAGTCCCCCAAGCGCTCACTGGTCCTCGCGTCCGCGCACACCGAAGCCGGTGCCACCCACACGCTCACCGAGGCCCACCCGCACCCGCACAGCCACGACGACGACCATGCCCACGGTCACGACCACCCCCATCCCCATGAGCACGACCACGACCACGAGCATGGCCACACTCACGACCACGCCGTAGAACACACGCACGGCGGCTTCACCCACACCCACGAGACCGCCCCCACCCTCCGCGGCACGATCCTGCTCGGCTTCGCCGGTGGACTGGTCCCCAGCCCGTCCGCCGTGGTCGTCCTCGTGGGGGCCGCCGCGCTCGGTCAGGCCTGGTTCGGGCTGCTGCTGGTCGTCGCCTACGGCGTCGGGCTCGCCCTCACTCTCACCGCCGCCGGATTCGCCGTCGTCAAGCTGGGTACAGGGATGAACCGAGTGCTGGACCGGCGCCCCCGCTGGACCATCAGCCCCATGGCTGTCCTGGTCCGCCGGACCCTGCCGCTGGGATCGGCACTGATCGTCGTGGCCCTTGGGGTCGGATTGGTGCTCAAGGGGGCGGCATCCGCACTCGGCTGAGCTACGTTTGTGGAGAATTGGCCCGGATGCGAATGGGAGTCACCCATGCCCGAAGAACCGGGCACTGAACGTGTGATCGCGGGCCGCTACCGGCTCCTGTCCCCCCTCGGCGAGGGCGGTATGGGAACTGTGTGGCGGGCCCGCGACGAGGTGCTGCAACGCGAGGTAGCCGTCAAGGAGGTGCGCGCGCCGGCCGGACTGGCCTCCGGTGACGTGGAGCGGATGTACGCCCGGCTGGAGCGCGAGGCGTGGGCGGCGGCGCGGGTCGCCAACCGCAATGTGGTGACGGTGTACGACGTGGCGATGGAGGACGGCCGCCCCTGGATCGTCATGGAGCTGGTGCGGGGCGTGTCCCTGGCCGATCTCCTGGACGCCGAGGGCCCGTTGACGCCGCAGCGGGCCGCGCACATCGGTGCCGAGGTGCTCGCCGCGCTGCGGGCCGCGCACGACGCCGGGGTGCTGCACCGCGATGTGAAACCGGCCAATGTGCTGATGTCGAACGACGGTCGGGTCGTCCTGACCGACTTCGGTATCGCGATGGTCGAGGGCAGTTCGGCGCTCACCATGACCGGCGAGGTCATCGGTTCGCCCGAATTCCTCGCTCCGGAGCGGGCGTTGGGCCGTACGCCCGGGCCCGAGTCCGATCTGTGGGCGCTGGGTGTGCTGCTGTACGCGGCGGTCGAGGGCCACTCGCCGTTCCGCCAGAACACCCCGCTGAGCACGCTGCGCGCGATCGTCGACGAGGAGTTGCCGACGCCGCGGCTGGCGGGACCGCTCACCCCGGTCATCGAGGGCCTGCTGCGCAAGGATCCGGCCGAGCGGCTGTCGGCCGAGCAGGCGGAGCAGGATCTACGGCTCGTCGCCGCGGGCGGTACGCCTCGCGCGGGCACCTCGCCCACGACGCCGTACACGCCGACGATGGCGGGGTACCCGCAGGACTCGTTCTCCCAACAGGACTCGCGGACGCCGCCGCAGCCGGTGCAGGGCTTCGGGCCGCCGCCCACCTCCTACTCGACGCCGACGGCCGCGGACGGACCGCACCGCAACCGGCGGGCCGCCGCCGTGATCATCGCGGGTGTGATCGCGCTGGCCCTGGCGATCGGCGGACTGACGTACGCGCTGCTGAACCGGGACAACGGGGACGCCGACGCGGGCAAGGGCACCAGCACCCCCAAGAGCCAGCCCTCGGACGGGACTTCGCCCAGCGCGAGCAGCGAGACCACGGCCGCCAGTGAGACGCCGAGTCCGAGCGCCAGCAAGTCCTCGTCGGCGCCGCAGTCGGTGCAGGTCTCCGTGGCGGGCGCCAACACCGACTATTCCGGGAGCTGTCCGCCGTCGAACACGAAGGCGCCGACCTTCACGGCGAGTTTCACGGTGGGGAAGCTGCCCGCGGAGGTGTCCTACCGGTGGGTGCTGAAGAACGGTTCGGTCTCGGACCCCGGCTGGAAGACGCTCTCGTTCCCGGCGGGCGGTGGGAAGACCAAGCAGGACCGGGTGTTCCTGACGACGTACTCGAACAGCGGGACGTTCAAGAACGAGATCAGTGTCGAGGTCCGCACTCCCGTGAAGACGACGTCCAACTCGGTGCCGTTCTCGGTGACTTGCCTGACGGAGACCCCGTCGGACGGGGCCTCCGCGTCGGACTCGGCGTCACCTTCTGACGGGTGAGACCTCAGACCGCGCCGGTGAACACCGGAAGGTAGCCGCCGGACTGGCCGGCCGCGGTCGGGTGGTACGACTCGGTGATGCTCAGCAGGTTGAGGCTGTGCAGCCAGGAGCTGCCGGAGCAGATCTCGTGGCCGGTGAACGTGGTGCGTACGTCGCCGAAGGTGAAGCCGTGGTCGGCGGCGCGCTTGGCGAGGGCGCTGTCGAGGTAGTCGGCCGCGCCGTTGATGGCGGTGCGCTTGGCCGCGGAGAGGCCGAGGCAGGTGGTGCCGAGCTTGTAGAAGCGCGGGTAGCCGACTACGACCACGTGCGCGGCGGGGGCTTTGGCGCTGATCGCCGAGTAGACCTTGTCGAGTTGGCCGGGCAGCGTCGAGTCGACGTATGCCTTCGCGGTGGCGATGCGGGTGAGGCAGGAGCTGTCGGACTGCAGGACGCAGGTCGTCATGACGTCGGCGAAGCCGGCGTCATTGCCGCCGATGGAGATCGAGACGAGGGTCGTGGCCGAGTTGAGCGGGCCGAGTTGACTCGCCAGAACATCACCCGTTCGGGCGCCGGAGCAAGCGGTGAAGTCGAACGTCGAGGGTGAGTGGGCGGCTGCCCAGAGGTAGGGGTAGGCCTTGGTGCTGCGGTCGCAGGAGCCGCTGGAACTGATGTAGCTGCCCGCGCCGACGCCCGAGGAGTAGGAGTCACCGAGGGCCACATAGCCGCCTGTGGCGGCGAGTTGGGACGCCTGCGCCGTCATCGCCCCGGTGAGGGCGAGTCCGGCGGCGAGGAGGAGCGAGGTCACGTATGCCGTAAATCGGGAACGTCTCATGGAACCTCCCTTAGCAGGATCTCTGCCACAACTGTCGTACCAACTACGCGCATTGGCGGGAAGTGTCCATGCCAATAGAGAGGCCGATGGGGTGGTTGATTGCGTGTTCATGACAGCTCTGTGACAGACCGTCAACTCCCTTGAACCACACCGGTACATGACCCACGCTTTACTCAGCCTTGGTGCGGAACGCAACGCTCCAGGGCTGTGCGCGCGACAGCGCGCGCACCCCCACAGTCGCGCGCCGGACCCGGGCGCGCGCCGCCTGGAGGAGGACTCCCTCGTAATGGCACTCCTGCGTAGCAAGAACCTCCGGCTCGCCGCGATAACCGGCGCCGCCACCGCCGCTCTCGTCGGCGGGCTCACCGCACTCCCCGCCCAGGCCGCCCCGGCCACGGGCACGGTACTGGCCGCCGGCTCCCCCACAGCCGTCGACGGCAGCTACATCGTCACCCTCAAGAAGGGCGCCGGCCTCAAGGCGTCCTCGGCCGCGGGCAAGGGGCTGATCAAGGAGTACGGCGGCACGGTCACCAAGACGTTCGGCACGGTGCTGAACGGCTACACGGCGGCCCTCTCCGCGACCGAGGCGAAGAGACTCGCCGCCGACCCGGCCGTCGCCACCGTGGAGCAGAACCAGCGCGTCCACCTGACCGACACCACCCAGTCCAGCGCACCCTGGGGCCTGGACCGCATCGACCAGGCCGCGTTGCCGCTGTCGGGGACGTACACCTACCCGGACAGCGCGGGCAGCGGTGTGACCGTGTACGTCATCGACACCGGCGTCCGGATCACCCACACCCAGATCAGCGGCCGTGCCTCCTACGGCTACGACGCGGTCGACGGCGACACCACCGCCTCCGACGGCAACGGCCACGGCACCCATGTGGCCACGACGATCGCGGGCTCGACGTACGGCGTCGCCAAGAAGGCGACCATCGTGGCGGTCCGGGTGCTCGACAACAGCGGCTCGGGTACGACGGCCGGTGTGATCGCGGGCATCGACTGGGTGACCTCGAACCACACCACCCCGGCGGTCGCCAACATGTCGCTCGGCGGTTCCGCCTCCACCTCGCTCGACACGGCGGTCGCCAACTCCATCTCCAGCGGCGTGACTTACGCGGTCGCGGCGGGCAACAGCAGCGCCAACGCCTCCTCGTACTCCCCCGCCCGGGTGTCCACGGCGATCACGGTCGGCGCCACCACCAGTGCGGACGCCAAGGCCAGTTACTCCAACTACGGCTCGATACTGGACATCTTCGCGCCCGGCTCCTCGATCCTGGCGGGCTACAACACCAGCGACACCGCCACCGCCACCCTGTCGGGCACCTCAATGGCATCCCCGCACGTGGCCGGCGCGGCAGCCGTCTATCTCGCGGGCCACACCTCGTCCACTCCCGCTCAGGTCGCCACGGCCCTGGTGAACGGCGCCACGTCGAATGTCGTGACCAGCGCGGGCACCGGGTCACCGAACAAGCTGCTGAAGATCGTCCCGTAAAGCTCGCCCGCCCCACCTGAATAAATGTTCCCCGGAGGCAGCAGACGCCTCCGGGGAACATTTATTCGGGGAGGCACGAGAACCGGTGCAAGCGCCTTCCGCACCTTGACGTGCCCGGTCGGGCTGCGCCACATTGAAACCCGGCATCCGGCGCGCTGGGGGGCAAAGTCGCCAATGCAGACCTTAGGTATCAAGAGAACATCCACCGCCGACACCGAGCAGGCGCGACCAGGACCGGGGAGGGACCTGTCGACGCTGTTCGCCGGTGCGGCCGTGACCATCGGGGCCGTCGGCGCGGTGCTCGCGCTCACCGACTCCGGCTCACCGCTGCGCGGACCGTTCGCGCTGTTCTTCCTTTTCTCCGCGCCGGCCTCGGCAATTGCGGCGGCGCTGCGCGGACTTGATCCCTACGGCCGCGTCCTCGCCTCGGTGGCGGGCGCGGTGGTCGTCGACATGCTGGTCGCCCAGGGAATGCTGGCCGTGCACCGGTGGTCGATCGACGGGGGAATCGTCGCGGTGGCGGTGATCAGTGGCCTGACAGCACTATCGGTATTCATGCGGCATATGCGCCGCCGTACAACGGCCGACAAAGGAGTGTAACGGTCAAACCAACAAAAACGTGAGGCCTCGTTCCAGGCCTTGCCATACGGGTTCAATCATCAATACCGTCGTAATCTCACCCGCACTGGTCCATCATCGAGCGGCTCTAGGGGAGGGCTCAAGGACCGCGATGAACCGGCGCGGGGCGCGGTAGGGGGGTGCCGTGCTCGGTGACCGTACTTGTGACCGAGTCGTGCCGCGCGGCCGGCTTTCACGCCTTTCGGGGGTCGACCAGCTTTGCCAGCTCACCACGCGTGCACGGAGATTCATTTGTCCGTGTCGCCTGTGAGAACCCCCCTTTCGAACCGGAGCACAGAGCCGGGCCGCCCAGGGGCGGGCGGTCCGCCGGACGAGAGGGACCAGACTCGTGAGTTCTGTTCTGCGCCCAGCGACATCGGGCCAAGATCCATTAATGTCGGTCGAATACCGGCCGATCTCTTCTCACCTGGCGATTACACCGCCGGTGAGCGTGGTGATTCCCGCCATGAATGAGGCGGAGAATCTCCCCTACGTCTTCAAGACACTGCCCGCGTGGATACACGAAGTGGTTCTTGTGGACGGTAATTCCACCGACAACACCGTAGAAGTGGCCCGCGAGCTGTGGCCCGGGGTCAAGGTCGTCGAACAGCAGGGCAAGGGCAAGGGGGATGCCCTGATCACCGGGTTCGAGGCCTGCAGCGGCGACATCATCGTGATGGTCGACGCGGACGGCTCGGCCGATGGGCACGAGATCGTCAGCTATGTCTCCGCCCTCGTCTCGGGCGCGGACTTCGCCAAGGGTTCCCGCTTCGCCAACGGCGGCGGCACGGACGACATGACGTTCATCCGCAAGCTCGGCAACTGGGCACTGTGCACGATCGTCAACCGCAAGTTCGGCGCCCGCTACACCGATCTCTGCTACGGATACAACGCGTTCTGGCGGCACTGCCTCGACAAGATCGACCTCGACTGCACCGGCTTCGAGATCGAGACCCTGATCAACATCCGGGTGGTCAAGGCCGGCCTCAAGGTGCAGGAGATCCCCAGCCACGAGTACCTCCGTATCCACGGCACCAGCAATCTGCGTGCCGTGCGGGACGGGATCCGGGTGCTCAAGGTGATCCTCAAGGAGCGCTCCAACCGGCGTGCGCTGCGCCGCCGTTCGCACTCCACGATGATCGACACCCTCGACCCGAAGCGCGACCAGCAGGTCAACCCGGTCCGGGGAGAGGTGTCTTGAGCGGTCCCGACATCTCTGTCGTGATCTGCGTCTACACCGAGGACCGCTGGGAGGACATCCTCGCGGCGGTCTCCTCGGTGCGTGCGCAGTCACGGCCCGCGCTGGAGACGTTGCTGGTCGTCGACCACAACCCCGCTCTCCTGGACCGACTCTCCAGGGAGTACAAGGACTTGAAGGAGACGGGCGAGGTCCGTGTGCTGGCGAACGCGGGCCCGCGCGGTCTGTCCGCGGGCCGCAACACCGGTATCGCCGTCTCGCGGGGCGAGGTCATCGCCTTCCTCGACGACGACGCCGTGGCCGAGCGGGAGTGGCTGCGGCACTTCGCCGAGGCGTACACCGATCCGAAGGTGATGGCCGTCGGCGGCCGGACGATGCCGATCTGGGCGTCGGGCCGCCGACCCGCCTGGTTCCCCGAGGAGTTCGACTGGGTGGTGGGCTGCACGTACAAGGGCCTGCCGCCGGGCCGGGTCCCGGTGCGCAACGTCCTCGGTGGCAACGCCTCGTTCCGGCGTACGGCGTTCGACGCGGCGGGCGGCTTCGCCACCGGCATCGGGCGGGACGGCGACAAGCGTCCGCTGGGCTGCGAGGAGACGGAGCTCTGCATCCGCCTCACGCGGGCCAGACCGGACGCGGTGCTGCTGATCGACGACCGGGCGGTGATCCACCACCGGGTGCCGGAGGCGCGCGAGCACTTCGGGTACTTCCGTACGCGCACCTACGCCGAGGGCCTGTCCAAGGCGCTGGTGGCCCGAAGTGTCGGCGCCGACAAGGGACTTGAGTCGGAGCGCCGGTACACCACCCGGGTCCTGCCGGCCGGGGTGGCACGCGGGCTGCGCGACGCCGTGTTCGCCCGGCCGGGCGGTGCGGGCCGGGCGGGCGCGATCGTCGCCGGGGTGTTCACGGCGGCGGGCGGGTATGTCGTCGGGAGCGTCAGGGCACGGCGGGGCGGGGCCACTTTCGACGTGGTCGAGATCGATCGGGGGGACGCACATGAGTGACACACCGGTGCCGATCCTCATGTACCACTCGATCGCCGCCTCCCCGAACGACGCCACCCGCGCCCTGTCCGTCGCGCCGGAGGCGTTCGCCGAACAGCTGGCGCTGCTGGGCGATCTGCACTTCACACCGATCAACACCACTGATCTGGCGGCCAGTTGGCGTTCGGGCAAACCGCTGCCCGAGCGACCCGTCCTGATCACCTTCGACGACGGCTACGAGGGCGTGCACCGGCACGCGCTGCCCGCACTCGCGCAACACGGCTTCGCGTCCACCCTGTTCGTCTCCACCGGCTGGATCCGGGGCGCGTACGACACCGGGGGCGGCCTGGACACGATGCTCGACTGGGACCAGGTGCGCGAACTCGCGGGCGCGGACGTCGAGATCGGCGGCCACAGCCACACCCACCCGCAGCTCGACCAGCTCGACGACGACTCCCTGCGCGCGGAGCTGGTCCGCTGCAAGGAGATCGTCGCCGACGAACTCGGCGCCGTACCCGTCTCGTTCGCGTATCCGTACGGCTACTCCAGCCGCCGGGTGCGCCAGGCGGTGCGGGAGACCGGGTTCGCGCAGGCGCTGGCCGTCGGCAACGACCTCGCCCGCCGCCGGCAGGGGCCGTACGCGCTACGGCGGGTGACTGTGCGCCGCAGTACGGGTGTCGAGGAGTTCGAGCGGCTCGTCGAGGGCCGTGCGATCGCCCGCAACTTCGCCAGGGACCGGGCCCTCACCCAGGGGTACGCCATGGTCCGCAGAGCTCGACAGGTCCGCCGGAAGGCCAGCCGTTCCCGTGTCTGACACGACGACCACCACCCAGGCCGCAACGCCCGAGACCGAGGCGCCCCAGCAGACGGGGCGCCGACTGCGCCTGCCCGGGAGGCGCAAGTCCCCCGGCGGCAGCCCGCTGTTCCGCAACGCCTACGCCCTGATGCTCAACACCGGTATCTCCGCGGTGCTCGGGTTGGGCTACTGGCTGATCGCGGCCCACTACTACTCGCCTACCGCGGTCGGGCAGGGTTCGGCGGCGATCGCCGCGATGAAGCTGCTTGCCGGGCTCACCGCGGTGACGCTGACGGGCGCCCTGGCCCGCTTCATCCCGGTCGCGGGACGCGCCACCGGCCGCCTCATCTTCCGTACGTACGCGGGCAGTTCGCTCGTCGTCGCGCTCGGGGCCGGGGTCTTCCTGCTGACCCTGAACGACTGGGGACCCTCGTACCGCTTCCTGCACGGGCCGATCCCCGCGCTCGGCTTCGTCGTAGCCGTCGTCTCCTGGAACGTGCTGACGCTCCAGGACGGGGTGCTGACCGGGCTGCGCAGCGCGCCCTGGGTGCCGGTGGGCAACACCGTGTTCTCCGCGGTCAAGTTGGCGCTGCTCGTCGGGCTCGCGACGGTGTTCGCCGCGAGCGGTGTCTTCGTGTCCTGGGTCGCCGCGATCGCGTTCTCCGTGGTGCCACTCGGCTGGCTGGTGTTCCGGCGGCTGGTGCCCCGGCACATCAAGGCGACCGAGGAGCACGCGAAGCCGCCCACGTTCCGGGAGATCGGGCGGTTCCTCGCCGGCGACTACACCGGCTCGCTGTTCTCGCTCGCCGTGGTCTACCTGGTGCCGGTGATCATCGCCTCGCAGGTCAGCTCCGAGGACAACGCGTATTTCTACATCACCACGACGATAGGCGGCACGGTCAACCTGCTCGCCATCAACATGGGCGCCTCGCTGACCGTCGAGGGCTCGCACGATCCGGCGCGCATCGCCGCCAACACCCGGGCCGCGCTCAAGCGCATGGCCCGGATCATGCTGCCGATCTGCGGGCTGCTGTTCATCGGGGCGCCGTGGATCCTGGGCGTGTTCGGCGCGGGCTACGCGGACGCGGCGACACCGCTGCTGCGCTGGTTCGCGGTGGGCGCGCTCCTGCGGGTCGTCATGGAGACGTACTTCGCGGTGCTGCGCGCGCAGAGCCGGACCAGTGGACTCGCCTGGCTGCAGGGCCTGTTGTGCGTCCTGGTGCTCGGTCTGACGCTGCTGCTGCTCCCCCGCATGGGCCTGACCGGCGCGGGTGTCGCGGAGATCTCCAGCCTCGCGGTGATCGTGACGATCGCCGCGCCCAAACTCTTCAGGACGCTCAGGGCGGCGCCGCCCGCGGAACTGCCCGAGGACGCGGCGCCGGACGGCGACCTCGCCGACCTGGG
>NZ_JAWOAI010000160.1:0-19115 GCF_033194735.1 Streptomyces sp. W16 | reverse complement strand
AACTGCGGGCCGGCCGCCGCATCCCCGGACTCGGCCACCGTCTCTACCCGGACGAAGACCCACGCGCGCGTGCCCTGTTCGCACTCCTGGAGGACGTTCCCGGCGCCGGGCCCGCCCTCGCCGCGGCGCGTGACATCGTCGCCACCACGGCCCGCCACACCCCGCTGCACGCCAACGTCGACCTGGCGCTCGCCGTGCTCACCGTCGCCTCCGGGATGCCCTCCACGGCGGGCGAGACGGTCTTCGCGGTCGCCCGTACGGCGGGCTGGATCGCGCACGCCCTGGAGGAGTACGGGGAGCGCCCGCTGCGGATGCGGCCCAGCGGCCACTACGTCGGACCGAAGCCGCCTCAACCACTACCGGAGTAGGACACGAGCACGGCCGGAAGTCGCCCCGGGTCAAGTCAGGTTAGGCTCACCTCTGTGAGTACGTGCGCGACCGTCTCTCGGGACCTCGACGAGCCCATTTCCGGAACCGCGGCCACGGCGACGACGTGGCTGCTGCTGGAACAGCCCGGTCCTTGGGGTGCCAAAGCGCTCACTTCGAGCCACCTGGACCCCCTGCTGGGGCGTGCCCTGGAAAGGGCGGCCGCGGACACGGGCGTACGGATCGCGCTCATCCGGCGTCCCGGGCGGCACGCCGACCCCGCGGCGTCGCCGGTGCGCCACGTGTACGCGGCCCACACCGTTCCCGGGAACGCGTGGCTGCACAGCGCCACGACCACCGACCCGCGGCAGTTGCTCGGCCTCGACTTCGCGGCCCTCGGCGCGGGCGACCCGCATTCGTTCGGCTCCGCGCTCGGCGGGCGGGCCCACACGGGCGATCCGCTCGCGCTCGTCTGCACCAACGGCAAGCGCGACCGCTGCTGTGCGCTCCTGGGCCGTCCGCTCGCCGCCGAACTGGCGGCCTCCGGGGTCGAGGGCGCCTGGGAGGTCACCCATCTGGGCGGCCATCGTTTCTCGCCCACGGTGCTCGTCCTGCCGTACGGCTATGCGTACGGGCGCGTCGGGGCCCACACCGTCAAGGAGATCCTCCAGGGCGTCCAGGAGGGCCGGGTGGTCGTCGAGGGCTGCCGGGGCGGTTCGGCCTGGGAGCGGCCCGGACAGGCGGCGGAGCTGGCCGTGCGGACGGCGACGGGTGAGTACGCGACGGACGCGCTGAGCGTCGTACGGACGGACGGCGGCGCCCCCCGCTGGGAAGTGACGGTCGCGCACACCGACGGACGCCACTGGCGCGTGCTCGTCGCCCAGGGCGCCTCCCTGCCGCCCCGGCCGGAGAGCTGTGGAACGTCGGTTCTCGGCGCGCCGGCGCGGATGGACGTGGTGGCGGTGCGCGAGTTGGCGACGACGCTCGCGAACTGAGGCGGTCCTTTCCCGCGCACTTCCTCAGGCATTGGCCATCGGGCTCAGATCTAGCTCAAGTCGATTGAACACCCGATCACCGGTGGCTAGGTTCAACTGCGTTCGCCACAAGAGAACTTCAGTGAACACCCCGACTGCGCTCACAGTCGCGGTATTCACAAGAAGAACGGGAAACGCCGGGGCGGAAAGCCCTGCGCAACCATTCACGACCGACCAGGGGGAAAAGATCATGAATTGGAAGAAGCGGGGATTCGCGGCCACGGCTCTCGGCGCGGCCGTCGTGCTCGGCAGTGCGTCCGCGGCGTTCGCGGAAGGCCCGCACTACCCGCAGACCTCGGGGCGGGTGGCCGGCGGCACCCACAACCAATGCACGTACAACTGGATCCAGGCCGACACGACGAACTTTCCGGGATACCACGGCAAGCACGTGTTCCTTTCCGGCATTGCCTACTACAGCGCCGGCGGCGGCAGCGATCCTCGCTGCCACCCTCATGTGGAGATCACGTACAAGAACAACGCCGGTGCTGCCTCTCACACTTGGGGCAAGAAGCAGAGCAACGGCTCGTTCGAAGCAGCGGTGGCAGCCAAGTCCTACAAGTCGGTCTACTACACCGAGATGTGGGTCGCGAACAACAGCGGCAAAACGATCAAGGGCACCTACATCATGGTGAACCCCAAGGGGAAGGTCCTCGCCAAGGGATAACACGGAGAATGTGCGTGGATTTTCGTCGCCCTTGTCCTGATGGGCCCGTACGGGGGGTGTCTCCCGGCCGGGCCCATCGGGTCCATGGGGAATTGGCTCATTACCCGGACGCCGAAATGACTGAGGAAAGCGCGCCCTTTTCCCGTGGCAGCATTACGTACCTGGGTCAGCCGCATACTCGGATTCACCAAGAGATCCATGCCACATCCCTGGGGCGACCACCGTCCGCCCACGTACCGTCGTGGGCATGAGCTCCACTCCTCCCGCACGCCGTCGGCGCCTCGGGCTGCCCAGGCGGGCGTTCTCGCAGGTTCTGCTGATGCAGGTCGCGATCGCAGCGGGAGTCGCGGTGCTGGCGACCGGACTCTTCCTGGCACCGCTGAGCAAACAGCTGGACCATGAGGCGATGCGCCGCGCTCTGGCCATCGCCCAGACCACGGCGCAGGACCCGCAGATCGCCGCCGGTGTCCAGAACACCCCGCCGACCAGGAACGGCCCGGTGCAGAAGGAGGCCGAGCGGATCCGGCACGCCACCCAGGCCGAGTACATCGTGGTGTTGAACCGGCAGTGGGTGCGCTGGTCGCATCCCACGCCCGGGGAGATCGGCCACCGTGTCTCCACCGATCCGAGCGACGCCCTGGCCGGCAAGAGCGTCATGGAGATCGACAAGGGCACCCTGGGCCGCTCGGCCCGCGGCAAGGTGCCCTTGTACGACGCCGACCACCGGATCATCGGAGCCGTCTCGGTCGGTATCGCGTACGACAGTGTGCGCGCCCGGCTCCTCAGTGCGATCCCCGGGTTGCTCGCCTACGCCGGCGGTGCCCTCGCGGTCGGCGCGCTGGCCGCCTGGCTGATCTCCCGAAGGGTCCAACGGCAGACCCGTGACCTGGCCTTCTCCGATATCTCGGCGCTTCTCGCGGAGCGCGAGGCAATGCTGCACGGTATCCGCGAGGGAGTCGTGGCCCTCGACCGCGGCGGCCACATCCGACTGCTCAACGACGAGGCCCGCAGACTGCTGGGCATCGGCGACGAAGCCATCGGCCGCTCTCCAGACGAGGCGCTCGGCGAGGGCCGTACGACCGACGTACTGACCGGCCGGGCGACCGGCACCGACCTGCTCACCGTGCGCGGCCAGCGGGTTCTGGTCGCCAACCGCATGCCCACTGACGACGGCGGCGCCGTGGCCACCCTGCGCGACCGCACCGAACTGGAGCAACTGGGCCGCGAACTCGACTCCACCCATGGTCTGATCGACGCCCTACGAGCCCAGGACCACGAGCACGCCAACCGCATGCACACCCTGCTCGGCCTGCTGGAACTGGAGATGTACGACGACGCCGCGGACTTCGTCGGCGAGGTGGTCGGCGACCACCGGGTCACCGCCGAGCAGGTGACGGAGAAGATCCATGACCCGCTGCTGGCCGCCCTGCTGGTCGGCAAGGCGACGGTCGCGGCCGAACGCGGGGTCGCGCTGTGGGTCGCGGACCGCACCCGGCTACCGGACCGGGTGATCGATCCCAGGAGCCTCGTCACGGTCGTGGGAAACCTGGTGGACAACGCACTGGACGCGGTCGCCGGCACCGCACACGCGCGCGTGGAGGTCGAGCTGCGCGCCGAGGGCCGCGCGATCGTGCTCAGAGTGTGCGACACCGGGCCCGGGATCTCGGCGGAACAGCGGGAGTTGGTCTTCACCGAAGGGTGGTCCACCAAGAAGCCGCCCGCCCACGGGAAGCGGGGACTGGGGCTCTCCCTGGTGCGCCGATTCGCCGAGCGCCAGGGCGGCAGCGCCACCGTGGGCGACGCTGACGGCGGGGGTGCGCAGTTCACGGTCGTACTCCCCGAGGCACTGACCGAGCCGGAGCCGGAACCGGTGCTCACCCCGGCCGACGAGGAGTCGCGATGATCGAGGTCCTGGTCGTGGACGACGACACCCGGGTCGCCCGGGTCAACGCCGCCTACGTCGAGAAGGTGTCGGGCTTCCATGTGGCCGGCGAGGCCCACAACGCGGCCGAGGCGCTGCGCCAGTTGGAGACGCTGCCCCGCGTCGACCTGGTCCTCATGGATCACTATCTGCCCGACGGCACGGGGCTCGCGGTGGTCCAGGAGATGCGCCGCCGTGGCCACCAGACGGACGTGATCATGGTGACGGCAGCCCGCGACGTGACGACCGTGCAGGCCGCTATGCGGCAGGGTGCGTTGCAGTACCTGGTCAAGCCGTTCGCGTTCGCGGGAGTCCGCGCCAAGCTGGAGGCGTACGCAGCGCTGCGGCGCACCCTGGACGGCGGCGGCGAGGCCGAGCAGGCCGAGGTCGACCGGATCTTCGGTGCCCTGTCCGCGCCGTCGGAGCCCGAACTGCCCAAAGGGCACTCCCCCACCACCGCCGAGCTGGTGCGGCAGTCGCTGCTCAACGCCGAAGGCCCGCTGTCGGCCCAGGAGATCGCCGAGCGGACCGGGGTGAGCCGCCAGACCGCTCAGCGCTATCTGAAGTTCCTGGAACGCACGGGACGGGCCCGGCTGACCCTCAAATACGGCGACGCGGGCCGCCCCGAACATCGGTATGTGTGGGCGACCCGCGCCTGAATGCGCTCACGTGGCGGTCGTACGACAGCCCCGTACCGTCACTTGGCGGCGTCGACGAACTCGGTCGTGTAGGTCTTGCTGAGGTCGACGTCGGCGTTCTTGATGTTCGGGTTGAACGCCTTGAGCACCTTCTCAACGGTCTCAGGGCCGTTCGCGGGCATCACGCCGTCATCGGTGAACATCGGCAGCGTGCTCTTGATGGACTCCGTGTAGAGGGCCTTGTCGCCCTGGGAGTAGTCGGCGGGCATCTTGGCCGCGATCTCGGAGGCGCTGTGTGTGGACATCCACTTGAGTGTCTTGACGAATGCATTGACCAACTTCTGGACGGTGCCCTTGTGTGCATTCACCCAGTCCGTCTGCATGTACAGACTTGACGACGGGTACGGCCCGCCCAGGGCCTTCTGCGAACCCTCGGGGGTGCGCATGTCGATGAGGATCTTGCCCGCCTTCTTGTCCAGGACGGTGGCGACGGTCGGGTCGGTGGTCATGCCGCCGTCGATCGCGCCCTTCTGGAGCGCCGCGATGAACGTGGGTCCGGCTCCCACCGCGACCGGGGTGAACTCGCTGACGTTCACACCGTTCTTGACCGCGAGATACTTGGTGAGGAAGTCGGTCGAGGAACCGAGACTGGTGACGCCGAGCTTCTTTCCCTTGAAGTCCTTCGGTGAACCGATGTCGCTCGCCGCCTTGGTGGAGACGATCTCCACCTCGCCGGGCGCGTGCGAGAACTGCACGACGGACTCGACGGACTTGCCCTTCGTCTGCAGGTCAAGGGTGTGGTCGTAGAAGCCGACCGTCCCCTGGACCTGCCCGGCGACGAGCGCGGTCTCGGCCTGGACGCCTGCGGGTTCGCTCAGCATCTCCACGTCGAGGCCCTCGGCGTCGAAGTAACCGAGTCGCTGAGCGAGCATCGCCGGCAGGTAGATGACCTTGTCCAGGCCGCCGACCATGATCTTGACCTGCTCACCCTTGCCGTCCCCCTTGCTGCCGGCGGCGGTGCTGCTGGCCGCGTCGTTGGCGCAGGCGGTGAGCGAGGAGAGGGCGAGCAGGCCGGCGGCGGCCAGCGAGGTGTATCTGGCGGTGTTGCGCATGCGGTTCACGTCCTTGCGGGAAGGCGGTGCGAAGAGGGTGGTGGGGGCCAGTGGGCCGGTGCGTCGAGGCCCGGCAGGCCGGTTCAGCTGTCGGAGTCGTTCGGCTTCCAGCGGAAGATGCGCCGCTCGGCGAAGGTCAGCAGCCCCTCGGCAGCGAGGGCGACGACAGCGAGGATGACCATCGCGGCATACACACCGGCCGCGTTGAAGGTGTTCTGTGACTGCTGCACGAGTAGGCCGATGCCTTTGATGGCGCCGATGTACTCGCCGACGATGGCGCCGATCAGGGCGAAGCCGAAGCTGACGTGCAAGCTGGTGAAGATCCAGGACGTGGCCGACGGGATGACGACCTGAAGGGTCACCCTGCGGTCGCTGGCGCCGAGGATCCGGGCGTTGGCCACCAGGTTGCGATCCACCTCGCGTGCGCCCTGGAAGGCGTTGAAGAACACCGGGAAGAAGACGAGCACGACGGCGGAGGCGACCTTGGAGGACGGTCCGAGCCCGAACCAGATCAGGAAAATGGGCGCCAGGACGATCCTGGGGATCGAGTTGAGCACCTTGATGTATGGACCAAGAACCTCGGCGAGCAAGGTGATCCGTCCGAGCGCGATGCCTAGGAGAACGCCGGCGATCACACCGATGACCCAGCCGAGCAACGCCTCGTACAGCGTGTACCAGATCTGCTCCCCGAGGGAGCCCTGAGCGGTCCCGTGGGCCACCCAGGTCCAGATCTGGTCCCAGATCTTCGAGGGCATCGAGAAGTTGAACGGATCGATGACCTTGGCCCGGGAGAGCGCCTCCCACAGGCCGAGAACGGCAACCAGGAGCAGCACTCTCGCCACCCCGACACCGAGCTTGCGTTTACGGGCGGCACGCGCGCGTGAATGAGCACGGTCCGTCTTGCTGCCGGGCTCGACCGTGGCCTGTGCGACCCGGTCCTCGGGCAGGACGTCAGGCGACATTGGCCGCACCCCTCTCGCGTGTGATGCGGACCTCTTCGCCCAGGGACTCCCAGATCTCGCGGTAGATCTCGATGAACCGCGGTTCCAGGCGCACGGATTCGACCTTGCGGGGCCGCGGCAGGTCGATGTCGAAGACCTGCTTCACGGTGGCTGGCCCGGCGGTCATCACGACGACCTTGTCGGCCAGCGCGATGGACTCCTCCAGGTCGTGGGTGACGAAGACGACCGAGGCGCCGGTGCCCTCCCACAGTTCCAGGAGCTCGTCCGACATCAGCGCCCTGGTCTGCACGTCGAGCGCCGAGAACGGCTCGTCCATCAGCAGGATCTCGGGGTCGTTGACGAAGGTCGCGGCGAGCGCGACGCGCTTGCGCATACCGCCGGAGAGCTGGTGCGGATAGCGGTCCTCGAAGGCGGAGAGCCCGACCCGGGCCAGCCACTCACGCGCCTTCGCCCTGGCCTCCGCCTTCGGTACGCCACGGAAGCGCGGGCCCGCCATGACGTTGGACAGGACCGTGCGCCAGGGGAAGGTGGCGTCCTGCTGGAAGACGAAGCCGACCTTGTCGCCGACGCCGGAGACGGGCTCCCCGGCCACCAGCACATCGCCCTCGGAGGGCTCTTCCAGCCCGCTGACGAGGGTCAGCGTGGTCGACTTGCCGCAGCCCGTGGGGCCGACGACCGCCACGAACTCGCCACGTCCCACGGTGAGATCAAGCCCCCGTACGGCCGTGTGCAGACCCCCCGACGGGGTCCTGAAGGTCTTGCTCGCGCCCCGCAGCTCGATGGCGGGGCTGGTGTCTGCGCTCATGGCCGGGACCGTAGATGTGGCCCGTGCCACAACAGCAGTCTTCTGGGCGCAAGCCGTTCTTTTGCTCGCAAGAGCCTGTTGTGCTCGTTTTGCTCGCGCTACAACTGCGGAGCCGAAACACGGGCTTAACGCTCGCCTGGCCTTGAGGAAAGAGGCCCAATGATTGACGTCATGGTCGTGGACGACGACTTCCGCGTCGCCGAGATCAACGCCAAGTACGTGGGAAAGGTTCCCGGATTCCGGGTCGCCGCCCGCGCACACAGCGCTGCCCAGGCACTGGCCACCGTGGAACGCGGGACCATCGACCTGGTGCTGCTCGACCACTATCTGCCCGACCAGACGGGTCTCGAACTCGTCCACCGCATGCGGCAACAGGGCCACACGACCGACGTCATCATGATCACGGCGGCCAGCGATGTGACGACCGTGCAGCGGGCGATGCGCCTGGGCGCCCTGCACTATCTGGTCAAGCCGTTCACCTTCGCCGCCCTGCGCACCCGCCTGGACTCGTACGCCGCCCTGCGCCGCACCGTCGACCGCGTCGGCGGCCGTGGCATAGCCGGCCAGGAGCAGGTCGACCGCATCTTCGGCGCCCTGCGCACGACCACCGCACCGGCCTCCCCCGGTCTGCCGAGCGGCCACTCGGAACCGACCACCGACCTGATCTGCGGCGTCCTGCACCGCGCCGGCCACCCGCTCTCGGCCCACGAGGTCGCCGCCGAGACCGGCCTGAGCCGCTCCACGGCGCAGCGCTATCTCCGCCACCTGGAACAGGCCGGCCGCCTCCGCCTCTCCCTCAAATACGGCGACACGGGCCGCCCGGAACACCGCTACGCCTGGGTGGCGCCGTAGCCGCGCGACAGCTGTGCGGGGCCGACAGGGGCGTCCGTACGACGACGGCGGGCGCCCCGGCTACACGGCCCCCGCCCCCGTCAGTGCCCGTACCTCGGTCTCCGCATGTTTGGCCTCGTCCGGGACCTCCGGCGAGGTGACCGTGCCGAGCCAGCCGGCCAGGAAGCCCAGCGGGATCGAGACGAGGCCGGGGTTCTGGAGCGGGAAGAACTGGAAGTCGACGCCCGGGAACAGTGAATCGGGGCTGCCCGACACGACCGGCGAGAGCAGCACGAGGGCCAGTGCGGGGATCAGCCCTCCGTATACGGCCCAGACGGCGCCGCGTGTGGTGAAGCCGCGCCAGAACAGGGAGTAGAGCAGCACCGGGAGGTTCGCGGAGGCGGCGACGGCGAAGGCGAGGCCCACCAGGAAGGCGACGTTGAGGTCCCTGGCGAGCAGGCCCAGCGCGATCGCGATCACACCGATGCCGACCGCCGCCGTCCGCGCCACCGCCACCTCGCTGTACGGCTTGGCACGCCGGCGTCGCAGTGACGCGTAGAGGTCGTGGGCCACGGATGCCGAGGAGGCCAGTGTGATCCCGGCGACCACGGCGAGGATCGTGGCGAAGGCCACGGCGGCGACGATCGCGAACAGGACTGTGCCGCCTGTGGAGTTGGCGCCGCCCCCGAGGTCGAGTGCCAGCAGCGGGACCGCGGTGTTCCCCGCCGCGTTCGACTTCTTGAGGGCTTCCGGTCCGACGACGGCGGCCGCGGCGAAGCCGAGCACGATCATCATCAGGTAGAAGCCGCCGACGAGCCCGATCGACCACACCACCGAACGGCGCGCGGCCCGCGCGGTCGGCACGGTGTAGAAGCGGGACAGGATGTGCGGCAGTCCGGCCGTCCCCAGCACGAGTGCCAGACCCAGGCTCATGAAGTCGAACCGCGCGGTCCAGTCCCCGCCGTACTTGAGCCCCGGCGCCAGAAACGACAGGCCATGACCGCTGCGGTCGGCCGCGGTGAGCAGCAACTGGTCGATGTTGCCGTGGAAGCGCAGCAGCACCAGCACCGTCAGCGCGACGGTGGTGCTCAGCAGCAGGATCGCCTTGACGATCTGGATCCAGGTGGTGGCCCGCATCCCTCCCAACGACACATAGATCACCATGAGCGCGCCGACGCCGATGACGGTCCACGCCCGCGCGGCCGGGCTCGTCCCGCCCAGCAGCAGCGACACCAGGCTGCCCGCGCCCACCATCTGTGCCACCAGATACAGAACGGACACGGTGACCGAGGAAGTTCCCGCCGCGATCCGCACGGGCCGCTCGCTCATCCGCGCGGCGACCACGTCGGCGAGTGTGAACCGCCCGCAGTTGCGCACCAGTTCGGCGACCAGGAACAGCACCACGAGCCAGGCGACGAGGAAGCCCACCACGTACAGCATGCCGTCGTAGCCGTACAGCGCGATGAGCCCGGTGACGCCGAGGAAGGAGGCGGCCGACATGTAGTCGCCCGCGATGGCAAAACCATTCTCCATCGGGGAGAAGAGCCGCCCGCCCGCGTAGAACTCCTCCGCCGAGCCGTGCCGGTTGCGACTCACCCAGGTCGTGATCCCCAGGGTGACGGCGACGAACCCGCTGAACAGCAGCAACGCCAGCGTCTGATGATTGCCGGTCACGAAACACCGCCTCGCACACCACGCGTCAGTTCCTGGGTGTCCCACCGCAGTTCGAGCGCGGCCCGGTCCCTGCGCAGCCGCGCATGGCGGGCGTACGCCCAGGTCAGCAGGAACGTGGTGAGGAACTGCCCGAGCCCCGCGACCATCCCCACGTTCACGGCACCCGCCACGGGCCGGGCCATCAGTCCGGGCGCGGTCGTCGCGGCCACTACGTACGCCACGTACCACGTGAGGAAGACGATCATGCCCGGCACCACGAACCGCAGATAGCGGCTGCGCACCTCCTGAAAGGCCGCACTGCGCTGCACGTCGAGATACACGTCCCCGGCCCGCAGCACCGGTCCCTCGTCCTCCCTGCGTGCGGCCGGCACCTCGGGAGCGGGGACCCCCGTGCCGTCCAACTCGCCCCAGCCGGACGCGAGTGCGTCGTACCACGGGTCGTGGTATCTCACCTTTCCGGACGCCTCGGCGGGGGTCAGGTCATGACCTTCGTGCTTCTCGGCCGGACTCTCGTGACCACTCGCGCCACCGCGGGGACGACCGTTGCTTGACTGCATGCCCAAGGATGGACAGAACGGGAAGATCCCCGACTCTTCTTCTCCGGGGTCTTCACCCCATCAGGTGACTCAACCCGCTGGTGGCCGCACCAGTCCCTTCCCGTAGGCGTAACGCACCGCCTGCGCACGGTCCTTGAGTCCCGTCTTGCCGAACAGGTTGTTGATGTGGGTCTTCACCGTCGCCGTGGAGACATGCAGCTTGCGGGCGATCTCCTGGTTGGTCAGGCCCTCGGCGATCAGCACGAGCACCTCGGCCTCCCGCGCGGTGAGCCCGTCCGGCGGCTCGGTGGGACCCGACGACGGCTGCGGCTCGGGGTCCGACAGGCGCTCCAGCAGCCGCCGTTGAATGCTCGGCGACAGACCCGCGTCCCCGGAGAGCACGCTCTCCACGGCCCGTACGATCTCGTCGCCGCCCGCGTCCTTGGTGAGGTAGCCGCGTGCCCCCGCGCGCAGCGCCGGGAAGAGTGACGCGTCGTCCGCGAAGGTCGTGAGCACCACGACCTGCGTTCCGGGATGCTCCGCACGGATCCGCCGGGTCGCCTCGACACCGTCGCAGCGGGGCATGCGCAGGTCCATCAGGACCACGTCCGGGGCGAGTTCGGCGACGAGCCGCACCGCCTCGTCCCCGTCGCCCGCAGCGCCGACGACCTCGATCCCGGGCAGCAGCCCCAGCAGCATCACGATGCCTTCCCGTACGACGGTCTGGTCATCCGCGACCACGACCCGCGCGGGCTTCTTCACGGCCTCCTCCGTCATGCGGGCACCTTCAACGTCACCACGAATCCCTCCTCCTCCGGCTCGGCCCGCAGTGAACCGCCCAGCAACTCGGCGCGTTCCCGCATGCCCAGCAGACCGTACCCACCTCCCGCACCGGTCAGTTCGCCGGGCGAGCCGCCCGAGTCCCGTACATCCAGCCTCACTTCGTGCTCGCCGTACTCCAGCCGAAGGCGCACCTTGGCGCCCGGGGCATGCTTGCGGACGTTCGTCAGGGCCTCCTGGGCGACCCTGCGCACGGCCTGCGAGGCCTCGGCCGAGAGCTGCCGTCGGTCACCCGTAACGGTGACCTCGGCACCGGCGGTCGTAGCGACGATCTCGGTCAGGAAGTCCTCAAGCGGGGTCATCTCGCCCCGCAGCGCGGACAGGGCCTGCCGGGTCTCGGCGAGGCCGTCGCGGGCCATTCCCCGTGCCGCCACGACCCGTTCCAGAATCGTCTCCCGGTCGGCGCCCCGCTCGATCAGCAGCCGGGCCGCCTCCAGGTGCACGAGCTGGGCCGAGAGGCTGTGTGCCAGCACGTCGTGGATCTCCCGGGCTATGCGTGCCCGCTCCGCCAGCGCGGCGGACTCCGCCTCGGCCGCGCGAGCCATGCGCTCCTGGGTGAGCAGCCGCTGGGCGTTGCCCCGGGCCTCGGCGTCGAGGCGGAGCGTGTATCCGGCGAGGGCCAGTCCGGCCGTCGTGACCGCGGTGGTCAGCCACACGTCGTTGTTGACCGCGGCGAAGGTCGCAAGGGACACCGATGTCACGGGCACGGCGACCGCGATGGGCAGCCGCTCCAGCGAACTGACAGCACAGCCGCACCAGACGACGAGGGCCGGGACCGTGAAGCCGACCGCCTGTCCCGCGATGGCGATTCCGAGGAGCGCGGCGATGAGGGCCACTGACGGCCAGAGCCTGTGGGCGAGGGTGGTGCGCCAGAAGGCCCAGGCCAGGGCAGCGGTCACGAGGATTCCGGCAATGCCTCCGGCGAGGGCCCAGCCGTGGACATGGTCGCCGGTGAAGGCGCCCCACAACAGCATGCCGATCACCAGCAGCCGGACAGCCCAGGCGAGCAGACGCCGGGGCCGTGAGACTCCCGCCCGGCTCAGCGCCTCCCGCGAGGGCCAGCGCGTCCACGCGTTCTCCGTCACGCGCGCTCCTTCCGGGCGGGCGGCGCCATGCCGAAACCGTACGCCGGGGCGGATCCGGCCGTCCCGGTGAAGGACTGGGCCCGCCAGACCAGGACGCCGGAGCGGACCAGCAGCGTTGCCGCGAGACCGAGCATCAGGGCAGAGCTGTTCTGGTGCACACCGATAAACGCGCCCAGGGCGACGAGGCCGACGCGCAAGGCTATGCCGACGATCCAGACGCCCCCGCTCGCCCTGGTGCTCTTGCTCCACACGGAACCGTCCGTCTCGACCCACAGGCGTGTGGTCCAGGCCCAGCCGGCTCCGGTGGCCAGCCCGATGAGCAGTTCGACGCCGAGCAGGAGGGCCGACTCGGTGTGGTGGTGCGCGTCGAGTATGCCGGGCTCGCGGAGGGCGACGACCGCGAGGACGGCGGGGAGGAGCCACCAGCGCCGGTCGGTGCCGATCCGGCGGGCGCGGAACTGCCGCACGATCACCACCGCGACCACGGCCACGATCACCAACGTGTTGACGAGCCCGGACATCGGAGCCTCCGTGAGCGGAAGGGGATGTCGGCGGCGAGCGCTGCCGACGTCTTCGAAGCTACGGAAATTCGCTGGTCAGCAAATCGGCGCCAGGGTGGATCGTGGGTGGATCCGCGGACCGCGTCGGCCTCCACCCACGGGTGGAGCAGACCGACGGCGCCGGGCATCGGCCGGTGCCTCGGTTCCGGGCCCGGATCGGGTTCGGAACGGGACCGGAGCCGATATCCGGCGCCGTCGGTCACACGTCGACGGTCACGCGTCGATCCGCGACCGGTCCAATGTCGCGGCCGAGCTGGAGATGAACTCCTTGCGGGGTGCCACGTCGTTGCCCATGAGCAGATCGAAGACCTGCTCGGCCGCGTCCAGGTCGGAGAGGTTGATCCGGCGCAGGGTGCGGTGACGGGGGTCCATCGTCGTCTCGGCCAGCTGGTCGGCGTCCATCTCGCCGAGACCCTTGTAGCGCTGGATGGAGTCCTTGAACCGGACGCCCTTGCTCTGGAACTCCAGCATCTTCTCGCGCAGCTCACGGTCCGAGTACGTGTAGACGTACTTGTCCTGGCCCTTCTTGGGCTGGACGAGCTCGATGCGGTGCAGCGGCGGCACCGCGGCGAACACCCGGCCTGCCTCGACCATGGGCCGCATGTAGCGCTGGAACAGGGTCAGGAGCAGACAGCGGATGTGTGAGCCGTCCACATCGGCGTCGGTCATCATGATGATCTTGCCGTAGCGGGCCGCGTCGATGTCGAAGGTGCGGCCCGATCCCGCTCCTATGACCTGGATGATGGCGCCGCACTCGACGTTCTTCAGCATGTCGGTGACGGACGACTTCTGGACGTTGAGGATCTTGCCGCGGATCGGCAGCAGCGCCTGGAACTCGGAGTTCCGGGCGAGCTTGGCGGTACCGAGCGCGGAGTCTCCCTCGACGATGAACAGCTCGCTGCGCTCGACGTCGTCGCTGCGGCAGTCGGCGAGCTTGGCGGGCAGCGAGGAGGACTCCAGGGCCGTCTTGCGGCGCTGCGCGTCCTTGTGCTGCCGGGCCGCGATACGCGTACGGGCCGCGGCGACGGCCTTCTCCATGACCACCCGGGCCTGGGCCGCCGCGTCGCGCTTCGTCGAGGTCAGGAAGTCCTTGAACTCCTTGGTGACCACGTTGGTGACGATGCGGCGGGCCGCGGACGTACCGAGCACCTCCTTGGTCTGCCCCTCGAACTGGGGTTCGGCGAGCCGGACGGTGACGACCGCGGTGAGGCCCTCCAGGGCGTCGTCCTTGACGACGTCGTCCTCGGCGACGCGCAGCAGCTTCTTGGCGCGCGCCACCTCGTTCATCGTCTTGACGATCGCCTGCTCGAAGCCGGCGACATGGGTGCCGCCCTTGGGGGTGGCGATGATGTTGACGAACGACTTGAGGTTCGTGTCGTAACCGGTCCCCCAGCGCAGCGCGATGTCGACGCCGAGTTCGCGCGTGACCTCGGTGGGTGTCATCTGGCCGTGGTCGTCCAGGACGGGCACCGTCTCCTTGAAGGTGCCCTGACCCGACAGACGGAGCACGTCGCAGACCGGCTTGTCGCTCGCCAGGTACTCGCAGAACTCGCTGATGCCGCCGTCGAAGCGGAAGGACTCCTCGCCCTTGCTGCCGCCCTCGCCGAGGCCGTACTCGTCGCGGACGACGATGGTCAGCCCGGGCACCAGGAACGCGGTCTGCCGGGCCCGCTGGTGCAGGCCCTCCAGAGAGAGCTTGGCGTCCTTGAGGAAGATCTGGCGGTCGGCCCAGTAGCGCACGCGCGTGCCGGTGCGGGTCTTGGGAATCCGCTTGGTCTTGCGCAGGCCACCGGGCTCGAACGTGGCGTCGGGGCCGGCCGTCGCGAAGGAGCCGGGCACACCGCGTCGGAAGCTGATGGCATGGGTGTTGCCGCTGCGGTCGACCTCGACGTCGAGCCGCGCGGACAGGGCGTTCACCACGGAGGCACCCACGCCGTGCAGACCGCCGGAGGCGGCGTACGATCCGCCGCCGAACTTTCCGCCGGCGTGCAGCTTGGTCATGACGACCTCGACACCGGAGAGGCCGGTCTTGGGCTCGACGTCGACCGGGATGCCCCGGCCGTTGTCCCGCACCTCCACCGAGGCGTCGTCGTGCAGGATCACCTCGATGTGGTCGCAGTAGCCCCCCAGGGCCTCGTCCACGGAGTTGTCGATGATCTCCCACAGACAGTGCATCAGGCCACGACTGTCGGTCGACCCGATGTACATACCCGGGCGCTTGCGTACGGCCTCTAGCCCCTCAAGGACGAGCAGGTGCCGCGCGGTGTAGTTGGAACCGTCCCGGTCTGCTCCTGCCAGCAGCGCTGTCGACGGCACGGACGTTTCGGCGGTCACGCGGTTCGCTCCTCGCTGAATTTCAGATGAGGCCCTTTTGGGTAAGGGCCCGGCTTCGGTTGCCGCTCAGAGGGTACCGAGGCCTGGTAGAGCCGTTGTAACGCCACCCTCGTCTCCTCCTCACACTAGTCCAGGGTCGTATACCTGTTCGATCCCTCGATGGAGTGAAGTACATATCACGTTCCCTTCGGGGCATGAACCATTTAGGCTCCGGGCACGTCCTCATGAACAACCGGCAACCCAGCCGGGAGGACCGACCCCGACCCACAGCGCGAACCCGTACAGACACATAGACACGCAATACGGCACATTCGCCGCCAACCGGCAGCAGACAGCCGCCACGGAAGAATTTTTCGAGGAAAAGCCCCGAGCGGGAACGTTTTCGGGCTGGTTGGATGTTGACCCTGGTACGACAGCTCGTCGAGCTAGAGAAGAGGCGACGTGACTACTGTTCTGACCCCCGCGAGCCCGCTGACGGCCGCCGATCGCTGCGACCGCTGCGGCGCCCAGGCATACCTGCGCGTCGTCCTGCTCAGCGGCGGAGAACTGCTCTTCTGCGCCCACCACGGCCGCAAGTTCGAGCCGGAACTCAAGAAGATCGCCGCTGAGATACAGGACGAGTCGGAGCGACTGACCGCCGCTCCCGCAGCAAGCACTCCTGAAGAAGAGCGCTGACACTTCGCGTCCACGACGAGCCAGCACCGGCACAGGCCGGCGACGGGCGGCCCTGCTCCTGAACCACAGGAGCGGGGCCGCCCGTCCTCGTATCCACCGATGCCCCTCAGAGGCCGTCAGGCGCCCCTGTGCGGCCCCGGTGCGCCGCGGTGGCGGCCGAGCGTCCGCAGGACGTCGGACACCCGGGTGTAGACGCCGGGGCTCCCGGCCCGCCCGCACCCGCTGCCCCACGAAACGAGCCCGATCAGCCGGCCTTGGGCGACCAGCGGTCCCCCGCTGTCCCCCTGGCAGGCGTCACGGCCCCCCTGGGGCTCTCCGGCGCACAGCATGGCCCCGGGGAGATAGGTGCCGTCCGCACTGCCCGGATACGCCTCCTCGCAGCGGGCGTCGGGCAGCACGTGCACGCGCGCGGCGTGCAGGCTGCCTGCGTAGTCGCCACCACCGGTGAGATCGCCCCAGCCGTAGACCGTGGCTGCCGTGCCCGGCCGGTAGGCCGTGTCACCCGCCGCCGCCATCCCGATGACCGAGCTCTGGGGCAGCGGTGCGGCGAGGGTGAGCACGGCGAAGTCGCCGGCGTTGCTCGCGGTGTCGTAGTCGGGGTTGACCCACACGTCCCGTACGGCGATCGCCTGGCCGCTGCCCGACAGCAGGTCCGTACGGCCCGCGAGGACCTTGAGGTCGCCCGCGCGGTTCGGTGGCGCACCCAGCACGTCGTCACCCATGCAGTGGGCCGCGGTCAGCACGGTGGTCCGGGCCACGGCGACACCGCCGCAGAACTGTCCCGCCCGGGTACCCCCGAACCGGTCACGGCTGGACAGCGCCACCGTCCACGGGCTCTCGGAGACATCGACCGGGAACCCGCCTACGACGATGCTGTCGGCGGCCACGGGGGCCGCGGAGACCAGCGGTATGGCGGACGCGGCAGCCGCCAGGACCAGCGGCCGGGTCAGCGCCCGGGCAAAGGGACGACGCATGCACGTTCCTCACTCTGGGATGGTCATGAGAGACCCAGAGTGATCCAGTGCGCCGCGCCCCGCACCCGCGCCAACACGGAAGGCCCGGTTCCCACGAGGGGAAACCGGGCCTTCCGTGTCGTACGACTACGACCTAGTCGAGGTAGTCGCGCAGCACCTGCGAACGCGACGGGTGGCGCAGCTTCGACATGGTCTTGGACTCGATCTGGCGGATGCGCTCACGGGTGACCCCGTACACCTTGCCGATCTCGTCGAGGGTCTTCGGCTGACCGTCCGTGAGACCGAAGCGCATCGAGACCACACCGGCCTCGCGCTCGGACAGGGTGTCCAGGACGGAGTGCAGCTGCTCCTGGAGGAGCGTGAAGCTGACCGCGTCGGCCGGGACGACGGCCTCGGAGTCCTCGATGAGGTCACCGAACTCGCTGTCGCCGTCCTCGCCCAGGGGGGTGTGCAGGGAGATCGGCTCACGGCCGTACTTCTGGACCTCGATGACCTTCTCCGGGGTCATGTCGAGTTCCTTGGCCAGCTCCTCCGGGGTGGGCTCGCGGCCCAGGTCCTGGAGCATCTGGCGCTGCACGCGCGCGAGCTTGTTGATGACCTCGACCATGTGCACCGGGATACGGATGGTGCGGGCCTGGTCGGCCATCGCGCGGGTGATCGCCTGACGGATCCACCAGGTGGCGTACGTGGAGAACTTGTAGCCCTTGGTGTAGTCGAACTTCTCGACCGCGCGGATCAGACCGAGGTTGCCCTCCTGGATGAGGTCCAGGAAGAGCATGCCGCGGCCGGTGTAGCGCTTGGCCAGGGAGACCACCAGACGGAGGTTTGCCTCCAGGAGGTGGTTCTTGGCGCGGCGGCCGTCCTCGGCGATGATCTCCAGCTCGCGCTTCAGCTTGGGAGCGAGCTTGTCCGCGTTCGCCAGCTTGTCTTCGGCGAACAGACCCGCCTCGATGCGCTTGGCGAGTTCGACCTCCTGCTCGGCGTTGAGGAGGGGGACCTTGCCGATCTGCTTGAGGTAGTCCTTGACGGGGTCGGCGGTGGCACCGGCAGCGGCGACCTGCTGTGCGGGCGCGTCGTCCTCGTCCTCGTCGGAGAGTACGAAGCCGGCGCTCTCGGCGCCCTCGGGCTCGTCCCCGGTCTTGCCGGGGGTCTCCTCGGTCGCCTCGTCGTCGACGGGCTCTGCGTCGTCCTTCTTGGCGCTGGTCTTCTTGGCCGCCGCAGCAGTCGTCTTCTTGGCGGCGACCTTCTTGGCGACCGCCTTCTTGGCGGGCGCCGCCTTCTTGGCAGCGGCCCTCTGGGCGTCGTCCTCGGCGGGAGCGTCGGCGAGGGGCGCCGCCGGAGTCGCGGTGGCGGTGGCCTTCTTGGCGGTCACCGTCTTCGCGGCGACCGTCTTGGTGGCGGTGCGCTTGGCCGGACTCTTCGCTGCGACGCTCTTTCGGGTGCGCTTGGGCTCCGCGGCACTGACCATCAGCGTCACACCCTCTTCCTCGAGGATCTGGTTGAGGCTGCGCAGTACGTTCTTCCACTGAGTGGCCGGAATCTGGTCAGCTTCGAAGGCCCGACGCACGTCATCGCCGGCGATCTGCCCCTCAGCCTTTCCCCGCTCGATGAGCGCCATGACAGAGACGGACTCGGCGATCTCCGGCGGGAGCGTACGGGATGTGCTGGCCGACACGAACAACCTCTCGGAACGATGGAAAACGGCTTCCGGCCCCGTCCGGTACGGACAGGAGCCGACGACCGCCGACTTGGGGATGGGCCGACGGCGCGGGCTGGGGCCGGGAAGAATTACAGCGCCTTGAACGGCGTCCGTATTCCCTTCCGCGGCTGTCACCTCTTAGGTCATCGCACAGTGCCCGCGAGCGTTACGCCCAATCTGCGTGGCCCGAGTCACACCCCGTAAGCGTTCAAAAACGGTCAGACACGGGCAGAGGAGGTCACCTACGGCCGTGACAGGCGCTCCTCAGGGGGCCGGTGCCCTGTCGCACCGCCGGACCCCGCCGGATTCCCTGGAGGATCCTGCGGGGTCCGGCGGGATACGGGCGCCCCGGCCGGGCGGCGCCACGAGAGCGCGGCGCACCTCGACCGCGCCGACCGCCCCGCG
>NZ_JAWOAI010000159.1:0-19134 GCF_033194735.1 Streptomyces sp. W16 | reverse complement strand
TCGGCTGGCTGGGCCGCTGGGCCGACGCCCTCACCGAGTACCGCCGGGTGGCCGCCGCCCGCGAGCGCGTCCTCGGCCCGGACCACCCCGACACCCTCGCCAGCCGCAACGACGAGGCCCACTGCCTGGAACAGCTCGGCCGCAACGCGGAAGCGGTCGAGCTGTACCGCCGGGTGGCGGTGCTACGACAGCAGCGGGCGTCCGGCGGCCACTGACGCCCACCCGCCCACCTCTGGCCGACCTAGATCACCTCGTGTTACGAAGAACCATGCCTGCACACGAGGGACCCGGACACCGGACGTACGACGCCGTCATCGTCGGCGGCGGCCACAACGGCCTGGTCGCCGCCGCCTACCTGGCCCGGGCCGGGCGCTCCGTGCTCGTCCTGGAACGCCTCGACACCACCGGCGGCGCCGCCGTGTCGACCCGCCCGTTCGCCGGGGTCGACGCACGCCTTTCCCGGTACTCGTACCTGGTCAGCCTGCTGCCCAAGAAGATCGTGCGGGACCTCGGCCTCGACTTCCGCGTCCGCGGGCGCACCATCTCCTCGTACACCCCCGTCGAACGCGACGGCCGCCCCACCGGCCTTCTCGTCGGCGGCGGCGAGCGCCGCACCCGCGACGCCTTCGCCAAGCTGACCGGCGGCGACCGCGAGTACGCGGCCTGGCAGCGGCTCTACGGCATGACCGGCCGCCTCGCGCAGCGGGTCTTCCCCACCCTCACCGAACCGCTGCCCAGCCGCGACGAACTGCGCCGCCGCGTCGACGACGAGGACACCTGGCGGATGCTCTTCGAGGAGCCGATCGGCGTCGCCATCGAGGAGAACTTCACCGACGACCTGGTCCGGGGCGTCGTCCTCACCGACGCCCTCATCGGCACCTTCGCCGACGCCCACGACCCGTCCCTCGCGCAGAACCGCTGCTTCCTCTACCACGTCATCGGCGGCGGCACCGGCGCCTGGGACGTCCCGGTCGGCGGCATGGGCGCCCTCACCGACGCCCTGGCCACCGCCGCGCGCACCGCCGGCGCCGTACTCGCCACCGGACACGAGGCCGTCCGCATCGACACGGACGGACGTGCCGCCGAGATCACCTACCGCACGGCCGACGGCGAGGGTCTCGTAGCCGCCCGGCACGTCCTGGTCGGCGCCTCCCCGCAGCAACTGGCCGCCCTCACCGGCGACGAACCACCGACCGCCGCCGAGGGCGCCCAGCTCAAGGTGAACATGCTGCTCAAGCGGCTGCCCAGGCTCCGCGACACCTCGGTCGACCCGCGCGAGGCCTTCGCCGGCACCTTCCACATCGCCGAGGGCTACGACCAACTGGCCGCCGCACACGCCCAGGCCGCGGCCGGTTCACTGCCCGCCGCACCGCCCTCCGAGATCTACTGCCACTCGCTCACCGACCCGAGCATCCTCGGCCGGGACCTGATCGAGGACGGCTACCAGACGCTCACCCTGTTCGGCCTGCACACACCTGCCCGGCTCTTCGAGCGGGACAACGACGCCGTACGCGACGAGCTGTTGAAGGCGACGCTCGCCCAGCTGGACGGCCACCTCGCCGAGCCCCTCGCGGACTGCCTGGCCACCGACGCGGACGGACGGCCCTGCATCGAGGCGAAGACCCCGCTCGACCTGGAGCGCGACCTCCGGCTGCCCGGCGGCAACATCTTCCACCGCGAACTGACCTGGCCCTACGCCCAGGACGACACCGGCCGCTGGGGCGTCGAGACCCGGCACGCGAACATCCTGCTGTGCGGGGCGGGCGCGGTGCGCGGCGGCGGAGTGAGCGGGGTGCCGGGGCACAACGCGGCGATGGCGGTACTTGAGAGCGACGCCGGTTGACCGGCCTGGTGCCCTGCCGGGCGAGTGGTGCTTTTCTTGAAGTGGACGAGAGGAGCGATCGCCATGAACTCGGACTCGAATATGGATAGCGCCCACATGGTGCCGGGGCACATGGAATCCGTCTCGGTGGAGATCAGCGGATGCAGCAAGGAGGACGCCCGGATCGTGTTCGACACGCTGTGCGCCCGCTACGGATCCGACCGGTGCGCGGACGACGTACCCCGGGACCACCACGACACCCGCCCCACAGTGTGGCTCGGCACCTTCGACGTCGCCGACGCCCACGAGGGTGCCTCCGGCGGCCCGGCCCGGCTCGGGGCGTCCGTCGAGGCGGATGCCCAGGGTGGGTACTGGGCAATCGAACAGTTCCGTACGACCCTGGACTCCCTGTTCATCGTGCACGATCTCGCGGTGACCTCGGGCGACCAGGAACGGGAACTGCATGTCCGGCTGGAAAACCGCTGACGGGAAGGTGATCGTGCCCTCGGTCCGGGACTTCTACGACGGCCTCGCCGCCGACTACCACCTGATCTTCCCGGACTGGGACGCGAGCATGGCCCGCCAGGCCGAGGCGCTCGACGGGCTCGTCCGGGCTCGGCTCGGGGTCGGGCCCCATCGCGTGCTGGACTGTTCCTGCGGGATCGGCACCCAGGCGATCGGGCTCGCCGCGGTCGGACACGGAGTGATCGGCAGCGACCTGAGCCCGGCCGCGGTCACGCGGGCCGCCGCCGAGGCCACTGCCCGGGGTATCGGCCTTCCGGTGACCGCGGCGGACATGCGGACACTGCCGTTCCGGGCGTCCGCCTTCGACGTCGTGCTCTGTGCCGACAACTCGTTGCCGCATCTGCTGACACCCGACGACGTGCGTGCGGCACTGGTCGGCATGCGACGGGTCCTGCGCGACGACGGGCTCCTTGTGCTGAGCGTCCGGGACTACGACGAGATCCGCGCCGGCCGTCCCGCGTCCGCGGCTCCACAGGTGTCGACGACCGGCCAGGGCCGCGTGGTCACCTTCCAGTTGTGGCACTGGCACGAGGACGGCGAGCGCTACGACATCGAGCACTTCCAGCTCGTGCCGGACGGGGACGGCTGTGAGGTGCGGGTCCGCCGTACCACCTACTGGGCTCTGACACGGCGCCAGTTGACCGATGCCGTACGCGAAGCGGGCTTCGCGGACGTCAGTTGGCACAAACCGGAGAGCAGTGGTTTCTACCAGCCCCTGCTCACCGCCCGGCGGGCCTCGCTCTGAGGAAAATCTGACGGAGCATCAGAAAAGGCCTTCCGTCGTCCGGAGGACTGCGGCATTCTGCGCCCATGCAGACGGAGTTGAGCAAGAAACTGGGAATCGAGCACGCCATCTTCGGCTTCACGCCGTTCCCCGCCGTCGCCGCGGCCATCAGCCGGGCCGGCGGTTTCGGAGTGCTCGGCGCGGTCCGCTACACCGCCCCCGACGACCTCAAACGCGACCTCGACTGGCTGGAGGCGCACGTCGAGGGGATGCCGTACGGCCTGGACGTCGTCATGCCCGCGAAGAAGGTGGAAGGCGTCACCGAGGCCGAGGTCGAGGCGATGATCCCGGAAGGGCACCGGCAGTTCGTCACCGAGACCCTGGCCAAGTACGGCGTGCCCGAACTCGCCGAGGGGGAGGCGTCCGGCTGGCGCATCACCGGGTGGATGGAACAGGTCGCCCGCAACCAGCTCGACGTCGCCTTCGACTACCCGATCAAGCTGCTCGCCAACGCGCTGGGCTCCCCACCCGCCGACGTCGTCGCCCGCGCCCACGACCAGAACGTACTGGTCGCCGCGCTCGCGGGCAGCTCCCGGCACGCCCGCAAGCACGCCGAGGGCGGCATCGACATCGTCGTCGCCCAGGGCTACGAGGCGGGCGGACACACCGGCGAGATCGCCTCCATGGTGCTCACCCCCGAAGTCGTCGAGGCCGTCGATCCACTGCCCGTACTGGCCGCCGGCGGCATCGGCAGCGGACCGCAGGTGGCCGCCGCGCTCAGCCTCGGAGCCCAAGGTGTGTGGCTGGGCTCCATATGGCTGACCACCACAGAAGCCGAGATGCACTCGGCGGCCCTGACCCGCAAACTGCTCGCCGCCGGGTCCGGCGACACCGTCCGCTCCCGCGCCCTGACGGGGAAACCGGCCCGGCAACTCCGCACCGAGTGGACCGACGCCTGGGACGACACGGACGGCCCCGGCACCCTCCCCATGCCGCTCCAGGGCCTGCTCGTCGCCGAGGCCGTCTCGCGCATCCAGAAGTACGAGGTCGAACCACTGCTCGGCACCCCGGTCGGCCAGATCGTCGGCCGCATGAACAGCGAACGCAGTGTCCAGGCCGTCTTCGACGACCTCACCCGCGGCTTCGAGCAGGCCGTCGACCGCGTCAACCGCATCGCCGGAAGGAGCGGCCAGTGAGCACACAGGGTGAGAGCACACCCCCCGCCGGGTTCTGGGCCCAGGCGGTCCAGAACCCCGACCGCGTTGTCCTCATCGCACCCGACGGCGAGGAGTGGACCGCCGGCCGTCTGCACGCCGCCGCCAACCAGCTCGTCCACGGTCTGCGCGCGGCCGGACTCGAACGCGGCGACGCCTTCGCCGTCGTCCTGCCCAACGGCGTCGAGTTCTTCACGGCCCATCTGGCCGCCACCCAGGCCGGGTTCTACCTCGTCCCCGTCAACCATCACTTCGTCGCCCCCGAGATCGCCTGGATCGTCGCCGACTCCGGCGCCAAGGTACTCATCGCGCACGAGCGGTTCGCCGAGCCCGTCCGCCAGGCCGCGGACGAGGCCGGCCTCCCCGCCGCCCATCGGTACGCGGTCGGCACGGTCGAGGGCTTCCGGCCGTACGCCGAACTCCTCGACGGACAACCGGAGTCGGCGCCCATGGACCGGACGCTCGGCTGGGTCATGAACTACACCTCCGGCACCACCGGCCGCCCCCGCGGCATCCGCCGGCCTCTGCCCGGCAGGCCGCCCGAGTCGGCGTACCTCGGCGGATTCCTCGCCATCTTCGGCATCAAGCCCTTCGACGACAACGTGCACCTCGTCTGCTCACCGCTCTACCACACGGCCGTCCTCCAATTCGCGGGCGCGAGCCTGCACATAGGCCATCGCCTGGTCCTGATGGACAAGTGGAGCCCGGAGGAGATGCTCCGCCTCATCGACCGTGAGAAGTGCACCCACACCCATATGGTCCCGACCCAGTTCCATCGGCTCCTCGCCCTCCCCGCGGACATACGGGCGCGCTACGACGTCTCGTCCATGCGGCACGCGATCCACGGCGCCGCCCCGTGCCCCGACCATGTGAAGCGGGCCATGATCGAGTGGTGGGGCGACTGTGTGGAGGAGTACTACGCGGCCAGCGAGGGCGGTGGTGCCTTCGCGACCGCCGAGGACTGGCTGAAGAAACCCGGCACCGTCGGCAAGGCCTGGCCCATCAGCGAGCTCGCGGTCTTCGACGACGACGGCAACCGGCTCCCACCCGGTGAACTCGGCACCGTCTACATGAAGATGAGCACCGGCGGCTTCGCCTACCACAAGGACGAGGCCAAGACGAAGAAGAACCGCATCGGCGACTTCTTCACCGTCGGCGACCTCGGCATTCTCGACGAGGACGGCTATCTCTTCCTCCGCGACCGCAAGATCGACATGATCATCTCGGGCGGCGTCAACATCTACCCGGCCGAGATCGAGTCCGCGCTCCTCGCCCACCCCGCCGTCGCCGACGCCGCCGCCTTCGGGATCCCGCACGACGACTGGGGCGAGGTGGTCAAGGCCGTCGTCGAACCGGCCCCCGGCCACGAGCCCGGACCGGCCCTCGCCACCGTCCTCCTCGACCACTGCGCCGAGCAACTCGCCGGCTACAAGCGGCCCAAGAGCATCGACTTCATCACCGAGATGCCCCGCGACCCCAACGGCAAGCTGTACAAGCGGCGGTTGCGGGAGCCGTACTGGGAGGGGCATACGCGGCCCATGTGAGTGCTGTCGGTACCCGAAACGGGAAGGGCGTGGTCCCGCCCCATGTGCGGCAGGACCACACCCTTCCCGTCGGCTTGACCTGCCAGGGCGCCGGCCCGAGGATCATGTGTCATGACGCCCGGACACGGCAGCACGGTTGACGGGGTACTGCGACGCAGTGCCCGGCGCACTCCCGCCCGCGTGGCGGTGGACTACGGCGAGCGTTCCTGGACTTACGAGGAACTCGACGACGCCGTCTCCCGCGCGGCGAGCGTGCTCCTCGACCAGGGCCTCGCACCGGGCGACCGGGTCGGTTCCTACGGCCACAACTCGGACGCCTACCTGATCGGCTTCCTCGCCTGCGCCCGCACGGGCCTCGTGCACGTACCGGTCAACCAGAACCTCACCGGCGACGACCTCGCGTACATCGTCGGCCAGTCCGGCAGCACGCTGGTGCTCACGGACCCCGCCCTCGCCGCCCGACTGCCGGACGACGTAAGGACGTTGCCCCTGCGGGACGCGGACGGCTCGCTGCTGGAGCGGCTGGCGTCCGCGCTGCCGTACGACGGTCCCGAGCCGCGCACCGAGGACCTGGTGCAGTTGCTCTACACCTCGGGCACGACCGCGCTGCCCAAGGGCGCGATGATGACCCACCGGGCCCTGGTGCACGAGTACTTGAGCGCGATCACCGCCCTGGACCTGAGCGCCGGGGACCGGCCCGTGCACGCACTGCCGCTGTACCACTCGGCGCAGCTGCATGTGTTCCTGCTGCCCTATCTGGCGGTCGGCGCCACCAACATCATCCTCGACGCGCCCGACGGGGACCGGCTCTTCGACCTGATCGAGGCCGGGCGGGTGGACAGCCTGTTCGCCCCGCCCACCGTGTGGATCGGCCTGGCGAACCGCGCGGACTTCGCGACCCGCGACCTGAGCGGGCTGCGCAAGGCGTACTACGGTGCGTCGATCATGCCGGTGCCCGTCCTGGAGCGGCTGCGCGAACGGCTCCCCAAGCTGGCCTTCTACAACTGCTTCGGCCAGAGCGAGATCGGCCCGCTGGCCACCGTGCTCGGCCCCGACGAGCACAAGGGCCGTCTGGGCTCCTGCGGGCGTCCCGTCCTGTTCGTGGACGCGCGGGTGGTCGACGGGGACGGCAAGGACGTACCCGACGGCACACAGGGCGAAGTCGTCTACCGTTCACCGCAGTTGTGCGAGGGCTACTGGGACAAGCCCGAGGAGACGGCCGCGGCCTTCCGTGACGGCTGGTTCCACTCCGGCGACCTCGCGGTACGGGACGCGCACGGCTTCTTCACCGTCGTCGACCGGGTGAAGGACGTCATCAACTCCGGTGGCGTACTGGTCGCTTCACGCCAGATCGAGGACGCGCTCTACACCCACGAGGGCGTCGCCGAGGTCGCCGTGATCGGCCTCCCCGACGACCGCTGGATCGAGGCGGTCACCGCGGTCGTCGTCCCGCGCGGCGAGGTCACCGAGGCCCAACTCATCGCCCACGCCCGCGAGAAGCTCCCCCACTTCAAGGCACCGAAGCGGGTCGTGTTCGTGGAGAAACTGCCACGGAATGCCAGCGGGAAGATCCTCAAGCGAGAGCTGCGGGATCGGTTCGCAGGCTGAGCGTTCTCACCGGGAGGCCGGAGCGGTATCTGTACGGGCTTCGGCTCCGGCGATGGTGTCCCGCAACACCTCGCGGGCCGCGTCGAGTTGAGCGGCCCGCCGGTCCAGGTCGCTCAACTGGTCGCGCAGCGCGTCGAGTACACCCGGACACGGCTGTACGGCCGCCTCGTCCGTGGTGCAGGGCAGCACCTGGCGGATGATCCGGGTGGGCAGCCCGGCCGCGAGGAGCGCGCGGATGCGGAGTACGGCGGCCGTGTCCGAATCGGCGTACGCCCTATAGCCGTTGGGGAGCCGCTCGGGCCGCAGCAGCCCCGCCTGTTCGTAGTGGCGCAGCAGCCGCTCGCTGGTTCCGGTCCGCTCGGCCAGTTCCCCGATCAGCACGGGCACGCGCCCCTCTCCTGCTTGACCTTCCCACGGTGTCAGGGCTCAACACTGGCTCCCGCCACCCGCATTCCACCGGGCGGCAGGCACGCTCAGGGAGACGCACATGATTCTCGACGCCCACAGCCATGTCCACGACCCGCTCGACGACCACCTGTTGGCGCTCGACGACGCGAGTGTGGACCGCACGGTGCTGTTCCCCACCCGCGCGCACCCGGAACGGGCCACCGACCTGGACTCCCTTCACCACGAAATGGGCGTACTGGAACGGGCGCTGGCCGGCGTCTCCGGCGACGACGGATTCGCCCTGGCCATGCGGGAGCTGGACCAGGCACTCACGGCACACCCCGACCGCTTCCTCGGCTTCGGCTCCGTCCCGCTCGGCCGCCCCGACACCGAGACCGCGGCGCGGGTGGAGCGCGAGGTGACCGGCCGCGGGCTGTACGGCATCGGTGAACTCACCCCGCCTCCGGGCCAGTCGGCCCTTGTCGAACCGGTACTGCGCGCGGCCCGCGACCACGCAGGACTCCCGGTGGTCGTCCACGGCTCCGCTCCCACGACGGCGGTGGACCTGCGCACACTCGCCGACCTGGCGTGCCGGTACCCAAAGGTGCCGCTGGTGATCAGCCAACTGGGCGGAGCCCACTGGATGGAAGCGATCGAACTGGCCCGGGCCACTCCCAACCTCCACCTCGAACTGTCCACCGCCAACATCGTCTTCGCCGTCCGCCTCGCCATCCATGAACTCCCCACCCGCACCTTCTTCGGCTCGGACGCTCCCTACGGTGACCCGGTCGTCGCCCGCACGACGGTGGAAAGGGTCACCCGGGCCGGCGAGGTCCGCGACCGGGTACTGGGCGGCAATCTGGCGGAGCTGCTGGGGCTGGGATGACGAAGGAACTGCCTTGCGGCCGAACGCGGTCGGCGGTGAGGATCGGGGCATGCCGACCTTCACCGCCACCGACGGCACCGAACTCGCCTACCACGTGCGGGGTGAGGGCGAGCCGCTGGTTGTCCTGCCCGGAGGGCCCATGAGGGCCTCCGCCTACCTCGGGGACCTGGGTGGACTGACCGCGCATCGACGGCTGATCCTGCTGGATCTCCGGGGCACCGGTGACTCCGCCGTGCCGGCGGACGAGGGGACGTACCGCTGCGACCGACTGGTCGATGACGTCGAGGTGTTGCGCGCCCACATGGGCCTGGACCACATTGACCTGCTCGCGCACTCGGCGGGCGGCAGTCTCGCGATGTTGTACGCGGCCCGCCGTCCCGAGCGGGTGACACGCCTGGCACTGATCACCGCCACCCCATGGGCGCTGGGCATGCCGGCCACGCCCGAGGGACGGCTCGCCGCCGCCCGGCTGCGGAAGGGCGAACCGTGGTACGAGGACGCGTTCCCGGCATTCGAGGCGTGGCTCGCGGGCAGCGCCGACTTCGACCCGGTCTTCGAGCCCTTCTTCTACGGCCGTTGGGACGCCGACGCCGAGGAACACTCCGCACTCGCCGACGAACAGAGCAACGACGAGGCCGCCGACCTGTACTTCTCCGAGGGCGCCTTCGACCCACCGGTCCTCCGAGCCGCCCTCGGCCGACTGCCCGCACCCGTCCTGGTTCTCGCGGGTGAAGTCGACGGCGGCCCCCGGCCCGAGCTCGCCCGTCGTAGCGCCGACGTGTTCCGGAACGCCGAGTCGGCGGTGCAGCCGGGCGCCGGTCACTACCCGTGGCTGGACGACCCGGAGTGGTTCGTGCGCCGTGTCGTCGCGTTTCTCGACGAGGGCGGTGCGGTTCTGCCTTCGGCAGAGTAGGCGCACAGCCCGGCGCCACAGCGGTTACGTTCCCCGCATGGACATCGAGACCCGCACCGTCAAGGCGAACGGCATCACCCTCGCCCTTCACGCCTGGGGCCCCGAGGAAGCACCGCCCGTCCTCCTTCTTCACTGCCGGGCCGCCGACGGCACCGACTGGACACCGATCGCAGAACGGCTCGCCGGCGGACCCGACCCGCGCCGTGTGTACGCCCCCGACCTGCGCGGTCACGGAAGCAGCGACTGGCCCGGCACCGAGCCGGGAGCCACGGCCGACGTGTACGCGTACGAGGCGATGCGGGACGACATACGCGCCCTCCTCGCCGTCCTCGGCATCGAACGGGCCGACGTCATCGGCCATTCGCTGGGCGGCATGGTCGCGTATCTGCTCGCGCAGGAGGCGCCCGACGTCGTACGGCGACTGGTCCTGGAGGATGTGCCGGCGCCGATTCCCTTCGATCCGCCGAGGCCGCCCACCGAACGCCCCGCGGGGAAGCTGCCGTTCGACTGGGCCATGATCGAGGCCACCGACGTCCGGGCGAACCTCCCCAACCCCATGTGGTGGGACCACATGGGGCGGATCACCATGCCCACGCTGGTGATCGCGGGTGGTCCCACCAGCGGAATTCCTCAGGACCGGGTCGTCGCGCTCGCCGAACGGATCCCCGACGCCCGTCTGGTGACCGTCGACGCAGGACATCTCGTGCACGAGAACCGGCCGGAGGAATTCCTGGCGGTGGTGGAGCCGTTCCTCGCGGAGCGGAGCGGGGAGGCGGGCGACGACCGGACGGCGACCGTCACTTCGCAAACGTCGTCATGAAGCGGTCCCGGAACTTGTCCATGCTCAACACCGGTGCGTTGTCCGCCGGCTTGAGCCCGTCCGTCCAGTTCCAGCTGGAGATCTTGTCCAGCACCTTCGGGTCGTGCGCGACGATCGTGATCGGCACGTCCCGGTCGGCGGTGCCTCCGGTGACCGTCGGGACGGGCTGGTGGTCGCCGAGGAAGACGAGGACGGTGTTCTTGTTGCCGTAGCGCTGCATCCACTGGGTCAGGCTGTCCACGGAGTACTGGATGGCCTTGCGGTACTCGGTGCGCACGCGCTTCGCGCTCTTCCAGACCTCCGTCGGGTTGGTGCCCTCCTTCTTGATCTGGTTGAAGATCGTGCCGTCCCCGAGCTGGTTCCAGGGGATCGTGTGGGCGATGGGGGACCAGGGGTTGTGGCTGGAGGCGAGGATGATCTCCGCCATGATCGGGTCGCGGTTCTTCTTGCCGTACTCCAGATCCTCGAAGGACTGCAGGCTGAACTGGTCCGGTACCGGCGTCCAGCTGAAGTACGGACCGTTGTAGCCGAGGTGCGTGGAGTCGTAGATGTTGTCGAGGCCGAAGTACTTGCCCTCGGGCCAGGCCTTGCGGACACCGGGGACGATGCCGACCGTGCGCCAGGCACCGGTCTTCTGGAAGTAGCTGGTCAGGGTGGCGCGGGTGCTGGTGGTCACGGTCCGGTACCGCTGCTGGTTCTTGACCCACAGGCCGGACAGGAACGTCGAGTGGGCGAGCCAGCTGCCGGCGCCCGTCACGGGCGACCTGAGCCAGCCGCTTTGCGAGGCGAAACCGGCCGCCTTGAGCCGGGCGTCGCCCGCCTTCAGCGTCGCGTCCATCTCCGGTGCCATCGTCGGATCGTCGATCGCGACCCGGCCGTAGCTCTCGATGAAGGTGAACAGCACGTCCTTGCCGCGGAGTCCGGTCAGCAGCTGGTTCGGCGGGGTCTTGGCGAAGGCGTCGACGGTGAGCTGCTTCTTGAAGACGTCGGCGTCACCCAGACCCTCGCGGACGTACTGCACCCGGTTGGCGAGGAACGTGCTGTAGCCCTTCGTGGCGAGCGTGACGCCGCCCACCTGGAAGCTCAGCGTGAAGCACATGATCCACACAACACCGAGGACGAGTGTGGTGCGTACCGCCATGGGGCGGTGCCTGGCCATCACGTCCGACAGCCGCACCATCGCGAGCGCGCTCCCCGCCAGCACGGCGATCAGCGCCAGGATCACGCCGACGATCGCGAGCACCTCGCCCGAGCGGCCGACCGAGTCCTTCAGGAAGTCCGCCGCGTCGCTCAGCAGCACCCAGTCGAAGACCAGGTCGAACGGCCGGGCCAGGGTCTGGTAAAAGCCCATGTCGAGGCACTTCAGGACGGCGGACAGCCCGACGAACGCCCCCAGCACGACGGCCACGATCCGCCGTGCCTTCGCGGGCAGTACGAGCAGGACGATGGCGAGGACGATCGCCTCGACCGGGAAGCGGAAGAACGACTGGAGAGTGATCCGGTCGAGGCGGTCGGGCACGAGGAGCGCGACGAGCAGCAGCACACCGGCCAGCACGCTCGTGCCCACCGCTACGGCACGTGCGGTACGGGGATAACGAGTCCGCCAGCCGAACCAGCCGGCGCGGGGCGGGAGTTGAGACGATCGCTCGGCGGAGTCGGCGGCGGATTCCGCGAGGTCTGCGGACTTGGCCGCCTCGGGCGCGTCGACCGGTTCGAGTTGCTCGGACCTGCCCGCCGAGTCGTCCGGCTCGGGTGGATCCTGTGGTTCGGACGGTGCGGCGGCCTCCGTCGCCGCTGTCGAGTCGGTCTCCCCGGTGGCTTTCTGCTGCGCCAATGGGTGAGAGCGAGTGAAGAGCGGCACCCGAACGTCCTTCCGTGCTGAGCCCGGTGATGGCATGGCGTACCTGGCCCGGGCCACCAGATCCGTCACCATCAGTACGATCGCACGCTACCGTCAGTTCAATCAGGCCTGCGTGTTGACCCACTGTTGACTCACTGATCTGCGGCGACTGCCACCTCCCGTGCCCACCTGTAGTCCGCCTTGCCACTCGGAGAACGCTGGATCGACTCCGCGATCACCAACTGTCGGGGGATCTTGTACCCGGCGAGATGGGAACGGCAGTGCGTCTGGATGTCGTCCAGCGACGGCCGTACCGCACCCGCGCGCAACTCCACGACGGCGGCCACATGGTTGCCCCACCGCTCGTCAGGCACCCCGGCCACCAGCGCGTCGTAGACATCGGGATGCGACTTGAGCGCCTGCTCGACCTCCTCCGGATACACCTTCTCCCCACCGGTGTTGATGCACTGCGAGCCGCGGCCGAGCACCGTGACGACGCCTTCCTCGTCCACGGTCGCCATGTCGCCGAGCAGTACCCACCGCTCGCCGTCCTTCTCGAAGAAGGTCTCGGCGGTCTTCCCCGGGTCGTTGTAGTAGCCCAGCGGTACATGGCCGCACTGGGCGACCCGGCCGATCTCGCCGACGGCGACCGGCTCGTGCGTGGCCGGATCTACCACCTGGGTACGGGAGTTGACGCGGATACGGAAGCCGCGTGCGGGGCCCGAGTCGGCCGTGGCCGTACCGTTGAAACCGGACTCGGACGAGCCGAAGTTGTTGAGGAGCATCGCGTTCGGGACGAGCGCCTGGAACTGCGCGCGTACGGTCTCCGACATGATCGCGCCCGATGACGAGACGCTGAACATCGACGAGCAGTCCGTGCCCTTCATCGGCCCGTTGAGGGCGTCGATCAGTGGTCGCAGCATCGCGTCGCCGACCAGGGACATGCTGGTGACCTTCTCCTTCTCGACGGTCCGCAGCACCTCCTCAGGCACGAACTTGCGATGGATCACGATGCGTTGGCCGAAGTTGAAGCCGATGAACGCGGTGAGTGTGGAGGTGCCGTGCATCAGCGGGGGAGTGGGGAAGAAGGTGATCCCCGCCCCGCCGGCCGCGACCCGCTCGGCCAACTCCTCGGGTTTCTTGACGGGTTCACCGGTCGGCGCGCCACCGCCGAGCCCCGAGAAGAACAGGTCCTCCTGGCGCCACATCACGCCCTTGGGCATCCCGGTCGTGCCGCCGGTGTAGATGATGAACTGGTCGTCGCCCGAACGGGCCGGGAATCCCCGCTCGGGAGAGCCGGTGGCCTCCGCGTCCGTGAAGGCCACGGCCGGTACTTCCGGGGCGCCTTGCGCCGGTGTCCCCACCCGCACCAGGTGCCGAAGCTTCTCCGTCCGTGGCAGCGCGGCGGCCACCCGCTCGGTGAACTCCGTTTCGAAGACCAGCGCGACGAGTTCGGCGTCCCGGTAGAGGTACACCAACTCCTCTTCGACATACCGGTAGTTGACATTGACCGGCACGACCCGCGCCTTCAGGCAGCCCAGCACCGTCTGCAAGTACTCGACGCCGTTGTAGAGATGGAGCCCGAGATGCTCACCCGGGCGTATCCCGGTGTCGATCAGATGATGGGCGATGCGGTTCGCCGCCGCGTCCAACTCCGCGTAGGTCAGGCGGCGTTCCGCGCCCGTGCCCGGGTGGTCGATGTACACGAGCGCCTCGCGGTCCGGGACCACGTCGACGACCGACTCGAACAGGTCGGCAATGTTGTACTCCACCACTCCTCCTGACGTCGGTTCGCCGGTCATCAGAGCAAAGGGCGCGGCAACTGTGAAGGGTCCGCGCAGAAGAAATCTGACTGAGTGTCAGAAACCTCTTGTACTGGCAGGGCGCCTCCTGCAACCTGTTCTCGTTCCGGAGGCGGTACGGCGACGGGAGGACGGCAATGGGCGGTACGGAACACCTGACCGTGCGGCGCGAAGGCGCCACACTGGTGCTCACGCTCAACAGGCCCGAGGCCAAGAACGCGCTCTCGCTGCCGATGCTGGTCGGCCTGTACGACGGCTGGGTCGAGGCCGACGCGGACGACGGGATCCGCTCGATCGTGCTGACCGGCGCGGGCGCCGCGTTCTGCGCGGGCATGGACCTCAAGGCCCTCGCGGGCAAAGGCATGGAGGGCCAGCAGTACCGTGAGCGGCTTACCGCCGACCCCGACCTGCACTGGAAGGCGATGCTGCGGCACCATCGGCCCCGCAAGCCGGTGATCGCCGCCGTCGAGGGGTACTGCGTGGCCGGCGGTACGGAGATCCTTCAGGGCACCGATATCCGGGTCGCGGGGGAGTCCGCGACGTTCGGGCTCTTCGAGGTCAAACGCGGGCTCTTCCCGATCGGTGGCTCAACTGTTCGTCTCCAGCGGCAGATTCCGCGTACGCATGCCCTGGAGATGCTGCTGACCGGGCGTCCGTACAGCGCGCGGGAGGCGGCGGACGTCGGTCTGATCGGACACGTCGTCCCCGACGGGACGGCTCTCGCCAAGGCCCTGGAGATCGCCGAACTCATCAACGGGTGCGGGCCGTTGGCGGTCGAGGCGGTCAAGGCGTCGGTGTACGAGACCGCCGAGCTGGCCGAGACGGAGGGCCTCGCGGCCGAACTCAAGCGCGGCTGGCCGATCTTTGACACCGCCGACGCGAAGGAGGGGGCTCGTGCCTTCGCGGAGAAGCGGGCGCCTGTTTATAGGCGGGCGTAGTGCTTGGTTTGTCGGCCGGTTGTCGTCTGCGGGTTCGTTGTGGCTGGTCGCGCAGTTCCCCGCGCCCCTGGGTGGGGACAGGCAGCCCGCATCTGTTTAGTGAGGAGATGTCGTGCCCGAAGTTCTCAAAGCTCCCCTGACCCTCGAATTTCCCTTCACCCGCTCCCTCGGCCCCGTCCAGAGCGCCTTTCTCACCGGGCTGCGTGAGCGCGTCGTCCTCGGTGTGAAGACCGGCGACGGACGGACCCTCGTGCCGCCCGTCGAGTACGACCCCGTCACCGCGGAGGAGATCCGCGACCTCGTCGAGGTCGCCCCCACCGGGACGGTCACCACCTGGGCCTGGAACCACGAACCCCGCCGCGGTCAGCCCCTGGACACCCCCTTCGCCTGGGTCCTGGTCCGCCTCGACGGCGCCGACACCGCCCTCCTGCACGCCCTCGACGCCCCTGGCCCCGACGCCGTCCGCACCGGCATGCGCGTACGTGTCCGCTGGGCCGGGGAACGTGTCGGGGCCATCACGGACATCGCCTGCTTCGAGCCGCACGAAGGCGACGAGACGCGCCAACTCTCCGACCACACCGGCGAGTTCGAGAACATGGTCACCGGCATCGTGGCGCCCGCCCGCCTCGACTACGTCTACTCGCCCGGCCGCGCCCAGACCGACTACATCCACGCGCTCTCCGAACAGCGCACCGTCGGCGAACGCTGCCCCTCCTGCCGCAAGGTGTACGTCCCACCGAGGGGTGCGTGCCCCACATGTGGTGTCGCCACAGCGGAACATGTCGAAGTGGGTCCGCGCGGCACCGTCACCACGTTCTGCATCGTCAACATCAAGGCGAAGAACCTCGACATCGAGGTGCCGTACGTCTACGCGCACATCGCCCTCGACGGAGCCGACCTCGCACTGCACGGACGGATCGGCGGCATCCCCTACGACCAGGTACGCATGGGACTGCGGGTCGAGGCGGTGTGGACCGAGGGAGGCCGTTACCCGGACCACTACCGGCCGACCGGCGAACCCGACGCGGACTACGACGTCTACAAGGAGCTGCTGTGATGCATGGAGCTGCCGCGATGCGTGAGATCGCCGTCGTCGCCTTCGCGCAGACCGACCACCGGCGCACCACCGACGAGCTCTCCGAGGTGGAGATGCTGATGCCGGTCCTGCACGGAGTACTCGAACAGACCGGCCTGAAGACCGCCGACATCGACTTCACCTGCTCCGGCTCCAGCGACTACCTGGCCGGTCGCGCCTTCTCCTTCACCATGGCCCTCGACGGCGTCGGCGCCTGGCCGCCGATCTCCGAGTCGCACGTCGAGATGGACGGCGCCTGGGCGCTCTACGAGGCGTGGACCAAGCTGCTTACCGGCGACGCCGACACCGCGCTCGTCTACTCGTACGGCAAGTCTTCCCCGGGCTCGGTGCGCGACGTCCTGACCCGACAGCTCGACCCCTACTACGTCGCCCCTCTGTGGCCGGACTCCGTCGCCCTCGCCGCCCTCCAGGCCCAGGCCCTCATCGACGCGGGCGAGACCGACGAACCAGCGCTCGCCGCGGTGGCGGCCCGCAGCCGTACGGACGCGAGCGCCAACTCCCATGCGCAGGTGCAGGGTTCAGTGCCGCAGGGCGACTATGTCGTACGGCCGCTGCGCACCGGCGACTGCCCGCCGATCGGCGACGGCGCCGCCGCCGTGATCCTCGCGGCCGGGGACCGGGCCCGCGAGCTGTGCGAACGGCCCGCCTGGATCAGGGGAATCGACCACCGCATCGAGGCACACGGCCTCGGCGTACGGGAGTTGACCGACTCACCGTCCACGCGGCTCGCCGCCGAGAAGGCCGGAGCTTTCGAACGGCCCGTCGACACCGCCGAGTTGCACGCGCCGTTCACCGCGCAGGAGGTCGTCCTGCGCAAGGCACTGCGCCTCGGCGACGACGTGCGCGTCAACCCGTCCGGCGGCGCCCTCGCCGCGAATCCCGTCATGGCCGCCGGGCTGATCCGCATCGGCGAGGCCGCCGCCCGCATCCACCGGGGCGAGTCCGACCGGGCCCTCGCCCACGCCACCTCCGGCCCCTGTCTGCAACAGAACCTGGTCGCCGTACTCGAAGGGGATCCGCGATGAGCAAGGAGCCCGTGGCCGTCGTAGGCATCGGCCAGACCAAGCACGTCGCCGCGCGCCGGGACGTGTCGATCGCGGGGCTGGTGCGGGAGGCGGCCCAACGTGCCCTGGACGACGCCGAGTTGACGTGGGCCGACATCGACGCTGTGGTCATCGGGAAGGCGCCCGACTTCTTCGAGGGCGTCATGATGCCCGAGCTGTACCTCGCCGACGCGCTGGGCGCCGTGGGCAAGCCCATGCTGCGGGTGCACACCGCAGGATCGGTGGGCGGGTCGACGGCCCTGGTCGCCGCCAACCTCGTCGCGGCCCGTGTGCACGGCACCGTCCTCACCCTCGCCTTCGAGAAGCAGTCCGAGTCGAACGCCATGTGGGGACTGTCCCTGCCGATCCCCTTCCAGCAGCCCCTGCTGGCGGGCGCGGGCGGCTTCTTCGCCCCTCACGTGCGTGCCTACATGCGGCGCACCGGAGCGCCCGACACGGTCGGCTCGCTGGTGGCGTACAAGGACCGGCGCAACGCGCTGAAGAACCCGTACGCCCATCTCCACGAGCACGACATCACCCTGGAGAAGGTCCAGGCCTCGCCGATGCTGTGGGATCCGATCCGCTACTCGGAGACCTGCCCGTCCTCGGACGGCGCCTGCGCGATGGTCCTCACCGACCGGGCGGGAGCGGCCCGGGCACCACGCTCGGCAGCCTGGATGCATGGTGGCGCCATGCGTAGCGAGCCCACACTGTTCGCCGGAAAGGACTGTGTGTCGCCACAGGCAGGCAAGGACTGCGCGGCCGACGTATACCGGCAGGCGGGGATCGCCGACCCGCGCCGCGACATCGACGCCGTGGAGATGTATGTGCCGTTCTCGTGGTACGAGCCCATGTGGCTGGAGAACCTCGGATTCGCCGACGAGGGCGAGGGCTGGAAACTCACCGAGTCGGGGGTGACCGAACTGGACGGCGACCTCCCCGTGAACATGTCAGGAGGGGTGCTCTCGACCAATCCGATCGGCGCCTCCGGCATGATCCGCTTCGCGGAGGCCGCCCTCCAGGTCCGCGGCCAGGCCGGAGAACACCAGGTGGAAGGGGCCCGCCGGGTTCTCGGACACGCCTACGGCGGCGGATCCCAGTTCTTCTCGATGTGGCTCGTGGGCAGCGAACCCCCCGCCTCCTGAAAGGTCCCCCTCACGTGGCCTGTTGGCATCAGAAACCGATCGCTAGGCTGGCCGCGGACGACGAACCGGGAGGAGCACGGACGTGGCCGAGAGCACCATCCAGCAGCACCCGCTTGCGGGCTGGGACAAGCCGGAGCTGGACCTCAGTGACGCCGATTGGCATTCAGGCAGCCGTGGACTGGGGGATGTCCAGATCGCCTTTGTCGAGGGATTCATCGCGATGCGCAACAGCGGCCGCCCGGAAAGCCCTTCCTTGATCTTCACGCCCGCGGAATGGGGCGCGTTCGTGTCGGGGGCACGGGAAGGGGAGTTCGACCTGACCTGAAGGGCGTTTCACCTGTTTTTCCGGACACGCGACCTTGAGTGCCCTTCCGGAGTCGGCGCCTGAGCCAGGCTGGCCCCGGAGGGGAAGGTCCCGTTACTCCGGAGGTGAGGAACCCCATGAGCACCCCCAAGACCACCCTGCCGGTCATCGCGGCGGTCGACGGTTCGGACGACAGCCTGCGCGCCCTGGACTGGGCCCTCTACGCCGCGCGTGGACGCGGGGCGCCGCTGCGGGTCGTCCATGTGTGGCAGTACGCCGCCGCCTGGACACCGCCCGGAGTCCTGGTCGCCGGACCACCCGACCCCGACGAGGACGAGGTGCTCGGCCAGGTCCGTACCCACCTCGACGGGCGCCCCGACCGGCCGGTCATGGAGTACCTCCGGCTGCAGGGCGCACCGGGTGCCGTACTGCCCGAACTCGGCGCCGGGGCACAGCTGTTGGTGCTCGGTTCGCGTGGCCGCGGCGGCTTCGCCGGCCTGCTGTTCGGCTCCAACGGCATGGC
>NZ_JAWOAI010000158.1:0-19245 GCF_033194735.1 Streptomyces sp. W16 | reverse complement strand
TGCTTGCGGGGTGCGGGGGCGTCGTGGCTGGGCGCGCAGTTCCCCGCGCCCCTAAAGGCATGGGGGTGGGCGGGGTTGGGGCGGGTCAGGGCGAGGCGGGCCAGCAATACGTCCTTGGCGACACCGCCCGGTGGCGGCGCGGGAGCGCCACGGGCGCGGGCGGAGATCACCACCTGGTCAGCCCTGCCCGGCTCCCTCGCGGCGTGCGATGTGCTCCGGTACCGGGATGCCCGGGGGCAGCGCGGGGTCCGGCACGGGTGCGCCCCAGGTCGAGGCCAGTGGCAGCGTTCCCGCCCACACGCCCAGTTCCGCGTCCGGCCCGTCCCCGTCGTCGGGCGCACCGGTGCGGATCTTGACGGAGGCCTCCTCCAGGGAGAGCGCGAGCAGCGTGGTGGCGGCGAGTTCCTTGCGGTTCGGCTGCCTGGCGTACGACCACTGCCCCGGCGTCGCGTGTTCGGTGAGGCGGCGCAGGCCGGCCAGTTTCTCCTCCGGGTCGGTGACCTTGCGGGGCACCCCGTGGATCATCGCGCTGCGGTAGTTGACCCCGTGCTCGAAGACCGACCGGGCCAGCACCAGCCCGTCGACATGCGTGACGGTGACGCACACGGGGGTACCGCCCGCGAGACTACGGCTGGCGACGGACCCGTGGAAATACAGCTCCCGCCCGTCCCGCCCGTACACCGTGGGGACGACGACCGGCCGCCCTTCGATCACGACCCCGAGATGGCAGACGAAACCGGCGTCGAGGATCGCGTCCAGGTCGGCTCGGTCGAGGCTGCCCTGTTCGCGGAGCCGGCTGTGGCGGGTGAGGTCGGTGACGGGGAGGCGGTCAGTCATGACGTAGGAGACTACCGATCCAGCATTCGAATGGCGACAGAAATGTTGATTTACGCATTCACGAAGACTCCGTGCGACGAAATCCGAAGCAACTTCCAGTCGTTGACTTCTCTGACATTTTTCGTCAGACTTGTCAGCATGAGCAAGCGGGACGACATCGTCACAGCGGCCGTCGACGTCTTCGGCCGGTACGGGTTCCGGCAGACCTCGATGGAACTCGTCGCGCGGGCCGCGGGCGTGTCCCGGCCCGCCCTGTACCAGCACTTCGCGAACAAGCAGGACGTGTTCGCCGCCGTCGCCGCCCGTGTCACCGACCTCATGACGGACGCGGCCCACCGTGCCCGCGACACCGGGGGGACCCCGGCCGACCAGGTCTACGGCGTGCTCTCGGTGAAGCTGGAGACCGCGATCGGTGTCACGGAGGCACGGTTCCGGCAGGAGTTGGTCTCGGAGGCCATCGCGATGGGTCTGTCCTCGGTGGAGGACCGGTTGGTCGACGCGCTGGTGGATCTGCTCGCCGAGGTCCCCGAACCCCGCGAGACGGCCGCCCTCCTACTCGCCTCGACCGTCGGCATCGGCCAGTCCGACGGCACCCCGGAGGCACTCCGCCATCGCCTGCGCCGACTGGTCGACCTCGTGATGGAGGGGCTCAACACCGCCCCACACCAAAGGAGTTGAGCACCATGATCGGTACGCTCGTCCTCGGTCTCGCCGCGGGTTTCTGCGCGGGGAACGGTCTCCCCTACTACGTGATGGGCAGCACCGGCGAGGGCACCAGCCCCGGCCCGTTCCGGCCGTCCGCCATCGCCAACGTCCTCTCCGGCTGGGTGCTGATCGTCGCCGCGGCCGTCTGCTGGCACTATGCCGATACGCAGGCACATCCGTTGCCGACTTATGCTGCGGCAGCAGCAGGAGTCCTCTTCGTCGGGTTGATCCACGCCCGGCTGTGGCGCACCGACCCCTGGGGCAGAACACGTAAGCGCACGCTCCCGGAGGGACGGCAGGCATGACGGAGACGGTCACCAACTGGGCCGGCAACATCACCTACGCGGCGAAGGAACTCCACCGCCCGCGCACACTCGACGCGCTCAGGACCCTCGTGGCCGAGAGCGCGCGGGTACGGGTGCTGGGCAGCGGCCACTCCTTCAACGAGATCGCCGAGCCGGGCCCGGACGGCACCCTGCTGTCGATCGCCGCGCTCCCGCCCGAGTTCGACGTGGACACGACGGCCCGGACAGTACGGGTGTCGGGTGGCGTCCGGTACGCGGAGCTGGCCCGCCGGGTGGACGAGCACGGGCTCGCGCTGCCCAACATGGCGTCCCTGCCGCACATTTCGGTGGCCGGTTCGGTGGCGACCGGCACCCATGGCTCGGGCGTCCGCAACGGCTCGCTGGCGGCGGCCGTCCGCGAGGTCGAGATCGTCACCGCGGACGGTTCGACGGTGACGATCGGACGCGGCGACGACCGCTTCGACGGTGCCGTGACCTCGCTCGGCGCGCTCGGTGTCGTCACCGCCCTCACCCTCGACCTGGAGCCGGCCTTCGAGGTCGAGCAGCATGTCTTCACCGAACTCCCCCTCGCCGGGCTGGACTTCGAGACGGTGGCGGCCTCGGCGTACAGCGTGAGTCTCTTCACCGACTGGCGGGAGCCGCGCTTCGGGCAGGTGTGGCTGAAGCGGCGCACCGACCAGGCGCCGGTCGACTTCCCGTGGGCGACGCCCGCGACCGTGGCGCTGCACCCGGTGCCGGGGATGCCCGCGGTCAACACCACCGGGCAGCTCGGGGTGCCGGGGCCGTGGCACGAGCGGCTGCCGCACTTCCGGGCGGAGTTCACCCCGAGCAGTGGGGCGGAGCTGCAGTCGGAGTATCTGCTGCCGCGGTCGGCCGCACTCGACGCACTGTATGCGGTCGACGGGATCCGGGAGACGGTCGCCGGTGTACTGCAGATCTGCGAGGTGCGGACGGTCGCCGCGGACGCGCAGTGGCTGAGCCCCTCGTACGGGCGGGACACGGTGGCGCTGCACTTCACCTGGATCGAGGACACAGCGGTGGTGCTGCCGGTGGTGCGGCGGCTGGAGGAGGCGTTGGACGGCTTCGACGCGCGACCGCACTGGGGGAAGGTGTTCACCACCCCGGCGGAGGTGCTGCGCGGGCGCTATCCGCGGCTCGGCGACTTCAGGGCACTGGCTCAGGGCCTCGATCCGGAGGGCAAATTCGCCAATGCCTTCGTCCGGGACGTCTTCGGCGACTGAGCGTGCGACCGACCGGGCGGCGACTTTGTATGGCCCCTTTCCTAACCCCTTGTCGAACGTCACCCGCAGCCCATAGCCTTGCCGCGCGCCGGAGCCGTCGTGCCCCGGCATGACCGCGAAGGCCTTGGGGGGCAACCCGGTGCTGTGTTTTCCCGGGGGACAACCCCCGGCGGGAAAAGCGCTCGTGTACCCAGTGCTCGTCCGTGAGGAGAATTCAATGAAGCGCGGCACCTCACGTGACATCCGTACCGCGAACCGCTACGAGGTGCTGCGCCAGATCATCGCCCAGTCGCCCACGTCCCGGCAGGAGTTGGCCGCCGCGACCGGGCTGAGCCTGGCCACGGTGGCCACGCTCGTCGGTGAGCTGCTGGACCTGCGGATGATCACCGAGGTCGGTTTCGAGGACTCGGCCGGGGGCCGCCCCCGGGGTCTCGTCGCGGTCAACGCGTCGGGGGGCGCGCTGATCGGTGTCGACATCGCGGAGACGTACGTCCATGTCGAGCTGTTCGACCTGGCGTTGAACGTCCTCGCCCGTGCCGACGAGGACATGCGGCCCGGCGAGAGCCGTCCGGAGCAGGTGGTCGGTCATGTCGCCGCCGCCGTCGGGTCGGTGGTCGCGCAGGCCGGCGTCGAGGCGGCCCGCGTGCTCGGTGTCGGCGTGAGCGTGCCGGGCCAGGTGGACCGCAAGACCGGCATCTCGGAGTACGCGCCCAACTGGGACTGGCACGACGTACCGCTGCTGGACCTGCTGTCCGAGGTCATCGCCTACCCCCTCTACCTGGACAATCCGCTGCGGGCCGGAGCGGTCGCCGAGATGTGGTTCGGGGCGGCGCGCGGGCGCGGGGACGCGGTGGTGGTCAACCTCGGGACCGGGGTCGGCGCGGGGCTCGCGCTGGGCGGCGGGCTGTACCGGGGGGTCAGCAACAGCGCCGGCGAATGGGGTCACACCACCCTCGTCCTGGACGGGCGACTGTGCCGCTGCGGCAATCACGGCTGCGTGGAGGCCTATGTCGGCGCGCCCGGAATCATGCTGAATCTACGGGAGTTGAGCCCGCAGAGCCCGATGCTGCACCCCGAGGACCAGACGGCCACCATCGACGCGCTGGCCCGCGCCGTCGCCGCGAACGATCCCGTGGCCCTCAAGGTCGTACGGGAGACGGCCCGTTACATCGGCGCGGGCATCGCCAATCTGGTCAACGTCCTCAACCCCGAAGTGGTCGTGCTCAGCAGCTGGGTGGCCCGCAAGCTCGGGGAACCCCTGCTGAACGAAGTGCGCGAGGCCGTCCAACGGCACGCGCTCAGGCGGCCGTTCGCCGCCACCGAGATCGTCCTCTCCCCCATTCCCACCGATCCGGCCTGCCTGGGCGCGGCAACCTTCGCGCTCGAAGGGGCACTTCAGTCGGTGGGGCAGAGGAATGGCAAGCGCACCACCCAGGCAAGGAGCCGTACCGCACCACCTTCATGACGACGGAAGGGATGCACGTGACTCAGCCCCACCCCAGGAGATCGATCCTCGCGACAGCGGCAGCCGCGCTCGCCGTCACCGGGGCCCTGATATCCGCGCCGCCCGCGAACGCCGACGGCGTCGCACCGGCGGAAGTCTCCCCCCACGCGGCCCAGACCATCGACAACATCGGCGCGTCCGGCGCCTGGTGGGTCAACGACCTCCAGTACTTCAAGCCCGAGGTTCAGGCCCGGGTCGCCCAACTCCTGTTCTCCGCAGGGGGGTTGGACCTCAGTTCGTACCGCTACAACATCGGCGGCGGTGGCGCCGCGGTCAGCACCCCGGCCCGTGCCGCCCAGGACTTCCTGAACGCCGACGGCACCTACGACTGGAGCAAGGACAAGGGCGGGCAGACGTTCCTCAAGTACGCCGCGAAGTACGGCGTGAAGGACCTGATCGGTTTCGTCAACAGCGCGCCAGCTCAGTGGACGACCAACGGGCAGAGCTGCGGCGGTCAGTTGAAGGCGGAGAACGAGGGCGACTACGCGAAGTACATCGCGGATGTCACCGCCCACTTCGCGAAGCAGGGCGCGAAGTTCGACTACATCAGCCCCTTCAACGAGCCCAACAACAACTTCGGCGACTGCGGCCAGGAGGGCATGCAGGTCACCGTCGGCCAACGCGACGACATCGTGCGGGCGTTGGGCGCCGAGCAGCGGGCCCGGAAGCAGCAGACGAGCATCATCGCCGACGAGTCGAGCAGCACCGTCAGCTTCTCCACCGAGGTCCCGCAGTGGATCGCGCAGCCGGACACCGCCCAGTACGTGTCGAAGCTGGCGCACCACACGTACAACAACCCGAACGACGGCCAGTTGGGCAACGTCTACGAGACGGCGAAGACGGTCGGCAAGCCCTCCTGGGCCACCGAGATCTGCTGCTTCGGCAAGGGCACCACGGGCTGGAACCAGGAGTACGACCCGACGATCGACAACGCCCTGTTGATGTCGCGGATCATCTACAAGGACTTCGCGAGTGCGCACGATTCGGCGTTCCAGTGGTGGGTGGCCCTCGCCAGCGGTTACGGCACCGACCCGGCCGCGCGCAACGACGTCGGCTGGAACGACGGGCTGGTCTACTACGACCCCGACTACGCGACGGACGGCAACCAGACCCTGTACTTCACCAAGCGGTACTACGCGCTCGGCCAGTACAGCAAGTTCGTGCGACCGGGCTCCGTCGCGCACAACGTGACGGGCGCGCCGAGCGGTGTCGAGGTGACCTCGTACGACCGGGACGGCAAGTGGGTCGTCGTGGTCAACAACCAGAACGCCACGGCCACTTCGCTCGACCTGCACTTCAACAGCGAGGTGCCGGTGCGGGCGACGCAGGCGGTGCGGACGTCGGCCACGGAGAACTGGGCGAAGGTCACGAAGCCGGACGTGAGTGGCTCCACGGTCTCCACGACCCTCGCCGCCCGCTCGATCACGACGTACGTCCTCGACCAGAAGGACCAGAAGGACCGGAAGGACCCCAAGGGCCAGGCGGGTCATGGGAGTTCGACGGCCGTCACCGGCGCCCTCCAGGGCGGCCAGTCCGGGAAGTGCCTGACGGCGGACGCCTCGGGGGCCGCGATCGGCACCTGCACGGGCGGGGCCGGGCAGACGTGGTCGTACGACGCGAAGGGTGGCCTGAAAGGTGCCAACGGGTATCTGACGATGGGGAGTTCGGGACTGACGACCACCGCCGGCTTCACGGGTGATCCCGGCCAGCGGTGGCTGCTGAACGCCAACGGGCAGATCCTCAGCGAGGCGTCCGGGAAGTGCCTCGACGTGAGCGGTCAGGCGACCGCCGACGGCAGCAAGGTGATCCTGTACAGCTGCAACGGCGGGGCCAACGAGGCCTGGTCGAAGGTGTGATGACGATCTGAACGCGATGTACGGGCCGCCCCCGCGGCGGCCCGCACATCGTCACGTCCGGTATTCCGAACGTTGCACAACGCTTCGAACAGGCTTCGTCCAACCCCTTGCCGAAGGCTTAGGCGAAGGTTAACGTCCCGCACCGCACCTCGAATTCAGCCACGGGCAGCTGAGCCGTGGAGCCGCAGCCGCGCGAGAGACAAGGACGTCACCATGTCGGCAATGAGCAACAGCAACTGGGACCGCCGATCCGTTCTGCGAGCCGCCGCGGGCCTCGCCGCACTAGGCCCGCTGGCCGCGTGCGGAGGCAACAACGGGCGTGGGGGCGGGAGCGGTTCGGGCAAGAACCTCGTCCAGTACTTCCACGCCTACGGCGAGGCGGGCACCGAGCAGGCCATCAAGCGGTACGCCAAGGCCTACTCGAAGGCCAACGTGTCCACCAGCTGGATCACCGGCACCAACTTCGAGGCCAAGCTCTTCTCGTCCCTGCTCACCAAGCAGGCACCCGACGTCTTCGAGTTCCACCCGCAGCTGCAGCTGATCAAGAGCGGTCAGGTGGCGGACCTGAGCGACATCATCGACCCGGTGAAGTCGGACTTCAATCCGGCCGACATCAACTCGCACACCGTCGACGGCAAGGTCTACGGGGTCCGGATGATCGACGACCCGCAGTTCTTCTACTACCGGAAGTCGATGCTGGAGAAGGCCAAGGTCGAGGTGCCGACCACGCTGGACGAACTGCTGGAAGCCGCCGCCAAGTTGACCACCGACAAGGTCAAGGGCATCGATCTCGGCAACGACTTCACGCCGGTCCAGGGCAACCTGATCTGGTCGGCCGGCGCCGACACCCTCGACTCGAACAACCAGATCGCCTACCACACGGACGCGGTCGTCCAGGGCCTCAAGCAGCTCCGCCAGCTGTTCACCAGCGGCCATGTGCTCCTCGACGCGCCGACCGACTGGTGGGACCCGTCCTCGCTCAACCAGGGCCTGTGCGCCATCCAGTGGGGCGGCCTGTGGTCCATGCCGGCCATGCAGAAGGCGCTCGGCGACGACCTCGGCATCTTCCCGTTCCCGAAGGTCGGCGACAACGGCAAGCCGTCGGTCACCAACGGCGGTTGGTCGATGTTCGTCAACGCCAAGGGCGAGAACGTCGAGGCCGCCAAGGCGTACGTGAAGTGGCTGTGGATCGACCAGAAGAAGTACCAGGAGGACTGGGCGCTCTCGTACGGCTTCCACATCCCGCCGCGCAGCTCGATAGCCGCGCAGGCCACGAAGCTCAAGTCGGGGCTGCCCGCCGAGGCCGTCAAGCTCTTCACCGACTACGGCCACTTCGACAACATCGCCTGGGACCAGACGATGATCACCGCCCTCAACGACGTGATCGCGTCCAGCGTCCGCAAGGGCGGCGACCCGGAAGCCTCGCTCGACGCCTGCGACAAGAAGGTCGACGTCGAGCTCAAGAAGCTGTTCGGATAGGCCGGCGGACGGAACCCGAGATGTCGACCACCACCACGCGCGGGGTCGCCAAGCCCGCCCCGGCCAAGGCCTCGAAGGCCCGGCCGCGGCGGGGCCTGCGGTCCAACGCCACCCTGAACTTCTGGCTCTTCACCGGCCCGTTTCTCATCGGCCTGGTGATCTTCGTCTTCGTCCCCATCGGATGGAGCATCTGGCTCAGCTTCTTCGACGCCCGCTACACGGTCACGCCGAGCCATTTCATCGGCTTCGACAACTACAAGCAGATCCTGACCAACAGCAACTTCCCTGATTCTCTGCTGACGTTCACGGTGTTCGCCGTGTTCATCGTGCCGACCACGTGGGCGCTGTCACTGGGTCTGGCACTGCTGGTGAACCAACTCCGGTTCATGCGGGCGTTCTTCCGGTCGGTGTTCTTCCTGCCGACCGCCGTCTCGTATGTCGCCGCCGCGCTGATCTGGAAGATGTCCCTCTTCACCGGTGTCCGCTTCGGCCTGGCGAACACCGTCCTCGGCTGGTTCGGCGTCGACAACATCGCCTATCTGTCGAACCCGAGCCCGCCCTGGTACTGGGTGGTCCTCGTGAGCCTGCGGCTGTGGATCCAGTCCGGCTTCTACATGATCCTGTTCCTCGCGGCGCTGCAGAACATCCCGGCCGAGCTGTACGAGGCCGCCGAGATCGACGGCGCCAAAAGGGGTTGGCAGACGTTCTGGTACATCACCCTGCCCCAGCTCCGGGCCACTTCGACGGCGGTGATCCTGCTGCTGCTCATCGCCGCGTACCAGGCGTTCGACGAGTTCTACAACCTCATCACCACCAAGGCGACCTGGGCCCAGACCCCGCTGATGGAGCTCTACAAGGCGGCCCTCGGCACCAACCAGGACTACGGCGCCGGCAGCGCGGGCGCGGTCATCCTGTCCCTGCTGATCTGCATCGTCACCCTCGCCCAGGGCAAGATCATGGGCTTCGGAAGGGGGGAGGAGGCCAAGTGACCACCACCGCACCGCAGTTGAGCAAGAAGCGGAAGAAGCGCGGCGGCATCCTCGGCAACACCGGCCTGTACGTCGCCGTCGGTATCGCCGCCCTGCTCTTCCTGATCCCCTTCTATCTGATCGTCCGCAACGCCCTCTCCACGGACCCGGAGATCACCGGCGAGAACTGGCGGCTGCTGCCCTCGTTCCAGTGGGGCAACATCTCCGAGCTGTTCGACGACCAGACCGTCCAGTTCGGCCGCGCCCTGTGGAACTCCACGGTCGTCGCCGTCCTGATGACCGTGGGCACCCTGCTGGTGTGCTCACTCGCCGGCTACGGCCTGGCCCGCATCCCGTACAAGCACTCCAACAAGGTCTTCTACGTCGTCCTGGCGACCCTGATGGTGCCCACGGCCGTCACCTTCGTGCCGAGCTTCGTCCTCGTCTCGTCCCTCGGCTGGGTCGACACCTACCGGGGCCTCATCATCCCGGGCCTCTTCAGTGGTTTCACCTGCTTCCTCTTCCGGCAGTACTTCCTGGGGTTCCCCAAGGAGTTGGAGGAGGCGGCACGCGTGGACGGGCTCGGCTACTGGGGCGCGTACTGGCGGATCGTCGTACCCAATTCGCTGAACTTCTTCGCGGCGATCGCCACGATCACCTTCATCAGCGGCTGGAACGCCTTCCTTTGGCCGCTGGTCATCGGCCAGGACCCGAGCTCCTGGACCGTGCAGATCGCCCTGTCGTCGTTCATCACGAACCAGACCGTCAACTTCCATCTCATCTTCATGGCCACCGCCATCTCCATCCTGCCCCTGATCTTCGTGTTCCTCTTCCTCCAGCGCTGGCTGGTGCAGGGCATCGCGCAGACCGGCATCAAGGGCTGACACCCGCTTCTCACGACCGGGAGATCCATGACTTCCAGCACCGTCGCCGACTACATCGAGGACGTCTCGCCGGGCAGCGGAGCCCTCCCGCCCCGCGCCCGGTACGCGTCTCCGGACACGAAGTCACTGTCGCTGAACGGCAGTTGGCGCCTGCGTGTGTCGGCGACGGCCGACGCCGAGGACGACTCGTTCGCCGAGGAGGGCTACGACGCCGGGGGCTGGGCCGAGGTCACGGTCCCCGGCCACTGGGTCCTGCAAGGACACGGCTCCCCCATCTACACCAACCACCTCTACCCCTTCCCGGTCGACCCGCCGCGCGTCCCGACCGAGAACCCGACCGGCGACCATCTCCGCGTCTTCGACCTGCCGTCCGACTGGCCCTCGGACGGCGGTGCCGTGCTGCGTTTCGACGGCGTGGAGTCCTGCGCCCGCGTCTGGCTGAACGGCACGGACATCGGCGAGTTCAAGGGCTCCCGGCTGCCGCACGAGTTCGCGGTCGGACACCTGCTCAAGCCGAGCGGCAACGTCCTCGCCGTCCGCGTCCACCAGTGGTCGGCCGGCTCGTACCTGGAGGACCAGGACCAGTGGTGGCTGCCCGGCATCTTCCGTGACGTCACCCTGCTGCACCGCCCGCCGGGCAGCGCCCTCGACTTCTTCGTGCACGCCTCCTACGACCACCTCGGCGGCGCGGGCACCCTGCGCGTCGACTCCGACGTCGACGGCCGGATCACCGTACCCGCCCTGGACATCGATGTCGCGACGGGCGAGTCGGTCGCCGTGCCGGTGCAGCCATGGACGGCCGAAACCCCGTACCTGTACGAGGGGTTGCTCACGACGGAGGGCGAGCGCGTCCCGCTGCGCATCGGCTTCAGGACCGTCGAACTCTCCGACGGCCTGATCAAGGTCAACGGGAAGGCGATCCTCTTCAAGGGCGTCAACCGCCACGAGTGGCACCCCGAGAAGGGCCGCGCCCTCGACCTGGAGACCATGCGTGAAGACGTGCTGCTGATGAAGCGGCACAACATCAACGCGGTCCGCACCTCGCACTACCCACCGCACCCGGCCTTCCTGGACCTGTGCGACGAGTACGGCCTGTGGGTCATCGACGAGTGCGACCTCGAAACCCACGGCTTCACCGAACAGGCCTGGCGCGACAACCCCGTTGACGACGACCGCTGGACGCCCGCGCTGCTGGACCGCGCCGCCCGCATGGTCGAACGGGACAAGAACCACCCGTCGATCGTCATCTGGTCCCTCGGCAACGAGGCCGGCACCGGCCGCGGCCTCACCGCCATGGCCGAGTGGATCCACGGCCGCGACAGCTCACGCCTCGTGCACTACGAAGGCGACATCAACTGCCGTGACACGGACGTCTATTCACGGATGTACGCCGACCACGCCGAGGTCGAACGCATCGGCCAGGGCCTGGACGGCGGGACCCACAAACGCCGCCAACTCCCCTTCATCCTCTGCGAGTACGGCCACGCCATGGGCAACGGCCCCGGCGGACTCGCCGACTACCAGCGCCTCTTCGAGTCGTACGACCGGCTCCAGGGCGGTTTCATCTGGGAGTGGATCGACCACGGCGTCAAGGACGAGCGCTACGGCTTCGCGTACGGCGGCGACTTCGGCGAGGAGCTGCACGACGGGAACTTCGTCTGCGACGGACTGCTCTTCCCGGACCGCGTCCCCTCCCCCGGTCTGATCGAGTTCAAGAAGGTCATCGAGCCGGTCTCCATCGAGGGCTCCGACGGTTCCGTGCGGATCACCAACAAGCACGACTTCGCCGACCTGTCCGCATTCGCCTTCCAGTGGTCCTACCAAGTGGACGGCGAGACGGTCGAGTCGGGTCCCCTGACGGTGCCGCCGCTCGCGCCGGGCGAGTCGGCCGACGTGAAGCTGCCCGCACCGCCCGTGGAGTCCGACGGCGCCGAATCCCAGTGGACCGTACGGGCGTCGCCGGCGGCCGACACCGCGTGGGCTCCGGCGGGCCATGTGATCGGCTGGGGCCAATTCCCGGTCACGGCACGACCCTTGCCGTATGTCTCGGCCACCGCCGGGCCTGTCCTCGGCGAGCGGCGGATCACGCTCGGGCCGGCCTCCTTCGACGCCCGTACGGGTGAGTTGAAGTCGCTCGGCGCGGTGGACGTCACCGGTCTCCGCCTGGACGTGTGGCGGGCGACCACGGACAACGACGACGGCGCGCCCTGGCAGACGGACGTCCGCCACGGCCTGCTCTGGCGCAAGTTGGGCCTGCACCGGATGCGACACCGCCTGGACGGCGTGGAGTTGGGCGAGGACGCGCTGACCGTACGCACCCGGGTGGCGCCCGCCGCCTGGGAGATCGGGCTCGCCACGGTGTACCGCTGGACCTCGGACGGCGAGCGGCTGCGGCTGACGGTGTCCGTGGCGCCCGAGGGCGACTGGACGGTACCGCTGCCGAGGCTCGGCATCCGCTTCGGGCTGGACGCGAACGCGGACCGTGTGAAGTGGTTCGGCGGCGGCCCCGGCGAGGGCTACCCCGACACCAAGTCGGCGTCGCTGCTGGGCCGTTGGGAGTCCACGGTCGACGGCCTCCAGACCCCCTACGTCCGTCCGCAGGAGAACGGCGCCCGCGCGGACGTCCGTTGGGCCGAGCTGGGTGGACTGCGGATCGACGGCGACCCGGAGTTCTGGTTCACGGCCCGCCGCTGGACGACGGAACAGCTGGATGCCGCCACCCACCGCACCGATCTCGTCCCCGGCACTGCATCCGACAGCGGCTCCGCCGCGGGTGTGTGGGTGAACCTCGACCACGGCCAGCACGGCATCGGTTCGCAGTCCTGCGGCCCTGGCCCGCTCCCGCGGTACTTCCTGAACGCCGAACCCACCGAGTTCTCCTTCGTGTTCTCAGAATCCCCGGAGACCAGTTGACCGGCACAGCCTTGAAATCGTCCGCGGCCGACCGGCTCTTCAGCCGGTCGGCCGCAGTCGCGTCCTGCATAGGTTTCATCCTCATCGGCATGCTCCAGTCCCTCTACGGTCCCGTGATCCCGGGCCTGCGCCACGAGTTCGGACTGTCCCCCTCGACCGCCGCCCTCGGCCTGAGCCTGCACTTCGCCGGCGGGGTCGCCGGAGTCCTCGCCTTCAACGCGATCCACTCCCGGATCAGCAACAGGGCGCTGCTGGCGTGGGGTTACGGCCTGATGGTGGCGGGCGGCGCGGGTTTCGCGCTCGCGCCCGACTGGCCACTGGCGCTGGCCGCCGCGTTCCTGGCCGGTCTCGGCTTCGGCGGGATCGACTACGGCCTCAACCAGCTCTTCGCCGTCGGCTTCGGCGGCCGTTCCACCGCCATGCTGAACGTGCTCAACGCGCACTTCGGCATCGGCGCGGTGCTCGGCCCGGCGGTCGTGGCGTGGCTGGGTCCGGACGACTACCCGTACGCGTTCGGGGCGTGTGCGGTACTCGCGGCGGTGCTGGTGTTCGCCGGCTCAAGTGGCGTACGTACACGTGTATCTGACGATCCACCAGCAAAGACGCCAAGTAGGGGCCTCGGCCTGTCCCGGGTGCTCGTCGGGTTCCTCGTCCTCTATGTCCTGAACGTGGCCGTCGAGGCGAGCGTCGGCGGCTGGGAGCCCACGCATCTGGAGACGGTCGGCTACACGGCGACCGTGGCCGCGTCGGCGACTTCCGTCTACTGGCTGATGATGACGGCGGGCCGCTTCCTCGTCGTACCGATCACCATGCGGTACGCCCCCGAGCGCATCCTCGCGGTGTGCGCGGCCGGGATGACGGTGTGTCTGCTGTTGACGCTGGTTAAAGGAGTGGCACCGGTGGCGTATGCCGGTGTTGGCTTGTTCATCGCACCGGTCTTCCCGACGGGCCTTTCCTGGCTCAACAGGGCGCTCCCCCAGGCCGAGCGAGCCGGAGCGTGGGTGATCGCGGCTTCGAATGTCGGCGGGGTGGCGGCTCCACCGCTGCTCGGTGTCGGGATCGAGGCCTCCGGGATCCACGCGGTGCCCTGGCTGTTGACCGCGTTGTCGGGCGCGTCGCTGCTGGCGACGCTCCGGCTGATCCGACTGACGAGGAGGTCCGCATCATGAAGGCCCTGTTCCTGCTCACGCGAAGGCTGGTCGAGTGAACGCGAGCAGCAGGCGAACGACACATCAAATCGAGGTCCGGGGGCTGTCCCGCACCTTCCACACCACTGTGCGCCGCCCCGGTTTCGTCGGCGGTCTGCGCTCGCTCGTCAACCCGGAGCGCGTGCCCAAGCACGCCGTCTCCGATGTCACGTTCGATGTCGCCCCGGGTGAACTCCTCGCCCTGCTGGGCCCGAACGGCGCCGGCAAGTCCACCACCATCAAGATCCTCACCGGCATTCTGACGCCCACCTCCGGGGAGGCCAGGGTCGCGGGCGTGGTGCCGTACCAGGAGCGTGAGCGCAACGCCCGTAACATCGGGGCGGTGTTCGGGCAGCGCACCCAGTTGTGGTGGGACCTGCCGGTGCGCGAGTCGTTCTCGATCCTGCGGGACATCTACGAGGTGCCGAAGGCCCAACACGCGGCCCGGCTGCGGGAGTTCGACGACATCCTCGAACTGTCGACGTTCTGGGACACCCGGGTCCGCCATCTCTCCCTCGGTCAGCGCGTCCGCTGCGACCTGGCTGCCGCGCTGCTGCACGACCCGCCGGTCGTCTTCCTCGACGAGCCGACCATCGGCATGGACGTGGTCGTGAAGGAGCAGGTGCGGGAGTTCCTGCGCCATCAGGTGGAGGAGCGCGGCCGTACGGTCCTGCTGACCACGCACGACATGACCGAGGTGGCCAGGCTCGCCGAGCGGGTCGTCCTCATCAACCACGGCCGGCTGGTCCTTGACGGCACCCTCGACGAGATCCGCCGCAGGTTCGGCTCGACCTGGCAGATCCGCGCGACGCTGGCCGACGCGCACGCCGAGGTCGTGTCCCTGCCGGGCATCGCGCTGGTACGGCGGGACGGACCGCAGCTCGTCTTCGGCCCGGACGGCACCGAGGGGCCGACCGTCCACCAGGCCCTGAAGCAGGTCATCGAGCGGTACGAGGTGACCGAGATCGCCATGGACGAGGCCGAGTTGGAGGACGTGATGCGGGCCGCGTACGTCCAGGCCGGCCCGCGCGCCGAGGAGCCCTGAGATGGCCGCCCTGCACGCCTGGCGCGCCGCCCGTGTCACCCCGCTCGGCGAACTCCTCGCCCCGCCCCGCATCACCGCCGCCCTGCTCCGCCTGACGGTGCAGATCGTGCTGGTGGCGTCCCTGTGGCGCGGCCTGTACTCCCAGACCGGCACCACCGCCGGACTCACCCGCGACCAGGCGGTGACGTACGCCGTACTGGCCGTACTCGCCTCCCGACTGAGGGAGTTGGACCAGTACGCGGGCCGGGACACGGTCCTGCAGCACATGCACTTCGGCACGATCATCTACTGGTATCTGCGCCCGCTGCCGCCCCAGCGCTACTACGCGCTGCGGGCGTTCGGCGAGCAGCTGTACGGCCTGGCCTGGGCGCTGACGGGCTACGTCGTCTGCCTCGCGGCCGGGGTGGTGGAACCGCCCGAGTCACCTGCCGTGGCCGGGGTGTTCGCGCTGAGCATGCTGCTGGGACAGCTCGTCCTGTACTACGTCATGCTGCTCATCGACCAGTTGTGCTTCTGGACGCTCCGCAACGGGGCGGCGATGCTCATCCTGATCTTCGCGCAGAACCTGCTGTCCGGTGTGTACGCGCCGCTGTGGTTCTTCCCGGACTGGTTCATCACGATGAGCCGCTTCCTGCCGTTCCAGGCGACCCTCAGCGTGCCGCTCTCGATCTACGTGGGCCGCATCCCGCTGTCCGACGCGGGCGCCCAACTCGCCCTGCAGGCCGCCTGGGTGGTGGCCCTTTCCCTGTTCACCCGGTTCCTGTGGCGGCGCGCCGCCCGCCGGGTCGTCTCGCAAGGAGGCTGATGCCTATGAAAGCCGTCCGGATCGTGTGGCGTATCACACGACTCAACTTCCGTGCCCAGCTGGAATATCGCACCGAGTTCCTGCTGATGATCGCGATCGGCGCGATCTGGCAGGTGTCGGTGATCGTGTTCGCGACGGTGCTGCTCACCCGGTTCTCCGGGATGGGCGGCTGGGACAGCTCTGACGTGCTGCTGATCCCGGCGACACGGATGATGGCGCACGGGCTGATGGTGCTGTTCCTGGGCCGGATGCACAGCCTCGGCCGGTACATCCAGGAAGGCCGCATCGACATCTATCTGGTGCGGCCGATGCCGGTCCACCGCCAGGCACAGCTGGAGTACTTCCCCACCAACGCGATCGGCGACCTCACGGTGGCGGGCGGCCTCATGGTCGGCGCGCTCAGCCGCAGCCACCTCGACTGGACGGCGGGCCGCATCGCCTATCTGGTCGCTGCGCTGCTGGGCGGCATGCTCCTGGAAGCGGCCCTGTTCACGACCGTGGCCTCCGCCTCCCTCCGCTTCCCGTCCGCGGACTACTGGAGCCGCTGGGTGGAGGATCTCCTCGGCACCTTCGGCAACTACCCGCTCAACGTCCTGCCCCGGGCGGTGGGCGGCTTCCTCACCTACGGCCTTCCGCTCGCGTTCGTGGCCTTCCTCCCGGCCGCCGTACTGACCGGGCACGGCCACGACATCGGGGTGCCGTACTGGCTGGCGGCGAGCTCACCCCTCGTAGGCCTGCTGACGTATCTCGGGGCGCGGCTGCTGTGGCGGTGGAGCCTCAGCCACTACACGGGGGTGAACGGGTGACCGCGACAGCGGTCCCGTCCGGCTTACGGGCGCGACTCGCGGTCGCCCTGGTCTTTGTCATCCTCGGCTCCACACAAGGCGGTTGGATGGCGCGTATCCCCGCGATCCGCGACCAGGTGGGGCTGGACACCGCGCGCTGGGGCGTGGTGTCCAGCGCGTCGGCCGTCGGCGATCTCGTCGCGCTGACCTTGGTGACCGTACTGATCGGCCGGGTGAGCACCAGGCTGCTGTGCCTTGCGGCGACGGTCCTGGTACTGCTCAACGCGCCGGTGCTGGCGGGGGCTTCGGCCGTTCCGGCACTGGTGCTCGGCCTCGCGGTGTGGGGGCTGTCGGCGACGTTCCTGAACACGCCCGTCAACGCCCTCGCCGTCGCGACGGAACGCGCCCACGGCCGCCCCCTGATGTCCCAGTTCCACGCCTGCTTCAGCTGCGGGGTGCTGGCGGGCGGGGCTCTCGGCACCCTGGCAGCGGCGGGCGGGGTGTCGCCCGGGGGCCAACTTGCGGTGAGCAGCACGGTACTTGGGGCGCTGCTGCTGGCGCTGGGCGGCCGGCTGCCGGACGAGACGCCTTCGCCGGCGGAGCGGCGGCGCCCGCTCAAGGACCGTTTCACACCGCAGTTGGTGCTGCTGGCCTCCATCGCGTTCCTGGCGTCCTTCGTCGAGGGCGCGGCCTCGCAGTGGAGTTCGGTCTTCACGGCCGACTATCTGGACGCGGGGGCGGCGCTGGGCGCGGCGACGTACACGTGCTTCACCGTGGCGATCCTGGTCGGGCGGCTGGTGGGCGACCGGTTCGTGGCCCGGCTGGGGCGGCGTCTCTTCGTCCAGGTGTCACTGCTGACAGTCGTGCTGGGAACGGGAGTTGGTCTCGCGCACCCCGGACTGCCGTTCGCGCTGGCCGGCTTCACGGTCGTAGGACTCGGTCTGGCGTGTGTCCTGCCGGCGGTGTTCGCGCTGGCCGGGCGTCAGCCCGAAGTCCCGCCCGGCGAAGGGGTGTCGGTGATCACGATCGGTCAGTGGCCGGGGTTCCTGCTCGCGGGTCCCGCGGTGGGGCTGCTCGCGGGGGCGACGAGTCTGCGGGTGGCGTTGGCGACGCTGGCCGTGGCGGCGCTGGCGGCGGCCGGGCTGACCAGGAGACTGACGATGGAGTGACCCAGGTCACGCCACAGTCGTGCAGCAGATCCGTGGGCTTCCCCGTCGAGGAGGGGTGACAGGAAGGGAGGAGCGTGTGGATCTGGCAGCCAAGTGGGCAACGGACGCGGGAGACAACGGAGTCGGGTCTGTGGAGGGGGACTTCCATGGATTCGTCGCCGCCCGGTCGGCCGCGCTGTTCCGGGGCGCACTCGTCCTGACGGGAAGCCGCGACGCGGCGGAGGACCTGGTCCAGGAGACCCTGGAGCGGGCCTGCCGCAAGTGGCGCACCATCAGCGCCAAGGACGCCCCGGACGCGTACGTACGACGGATCATGGTCAACCTCGCCAACGACCGTTGGCGAAGATTCCGCCGTGCGGCTCAGCACCCGGTCGACGGCGACCCTGCCGCGCCGGGTGACGAGTACGGACGGATCGACAGCCGTGACCAGTTGGTGCGCGCCCTGCAGCAACTGCCCATGCGGATGCGGACGGTGGTGGTGCTGCGGTACTTCCACGATCTGTCCGACGCCGACATAGCGGCGGACCTGAAGATCTCGCAGAGCACCGTCCGTTCCCAACTGGCCCGCGGAATCAGCCAACTCAGAAGCCAGTTCCCCGCACTCTCCGCCCCTTCGCCTCAGCAGCTCACGGAAGGAACCCGATGAGTTCGTACGACCCGCGGTCCTCCGGCTGCACACCTTTCGAAGAGGAACTGATCAACGCCATGAACAACTTCGCGCACTCCACCGACTCCCCGGCCTTCGACACGGCCGGCATGGTCCACCGCAGCCGCCGCAGGCGGGCCACGCTCATCGCCGGTTTCGCCGCGGCCCTGATCGCGGCGGGCGGCGGCACGGCGCTGGCCTCGATGAGCGACGGCGCCTCTCAGTCGACGCCGGCCGCCACCACGACCGTCGACCACGCGAAGGCCACCTTCCTCCTGGGCGGCCTCACGAAGGAGCCCATCGCGGTCGACCTCACGGGCCAGGACCTGGCCACGGCCAAGGGCCAGTTCGAGAAGGCCCAGCTCAAGCTCGGCACGATCGTCAAGGTGGTCAGCCCCGGCTGCAAGTCGGCCTCGGTCGTCGAGCTCACTCCGCACAGCCCGAAGATCGTGGTCAAGGGCGACACGGTGAACGTGAAGCTCTGCGCGGGCTGACCGGGTCGACCGGTTGAGGGCCCGGTCCTGGGCGTGCGCGCGCGAGCCGCTCAGGACCGGCCGGACCGCCGTATCGGCGTCAGCAGTGCGACGGCCGCGATCAGTACGCAGCACCCGCCCGCCACCACGGCGACCGGTGCCGTGCCCCGGCGTTCGGCGGCCCAGGTGAGGACGGCCGCGCCGACGGGGGCCGCCGCGTAGTGAAGGGTCCAGAACGCGGAGGTGACCCGGCCGAGCAGATGCTCCGGCGTCACCTCCTGCCGCAGCGACATGGAACAGGTACCGGCCAGTTGGGCGCAGCCCAGGAACGCGACGCTCACCAGCGCGACGGTGGCCACGTCGTAGGCCCGGCTCAGCCCGGCGAACGCCGCCCCGCACACCGCGACGGACCCGATCCAGGTGGCCCCGAAGCCGAACCGCCG
>NZ_JAWOAI010000157.1:0-19246 GCF_033194735.1 Streptomyces sp. W16 | reverse complement strand
TCCACGTTGGACGAGACGTACGCGGCGAACGGCGCCAACGCCGCCGAGGCGTCCCGCATGGCCGCCGCCGACGGTGACGAGCGTCGCGCCGCCGCGGACCGTGCCATGGCCGACCCGGCCCGTCAGCTCCTCACCTTCGACGGCCGTGGCCCGGGCCTGGCCACGGAGGTCCTCGGCGACCTGGCCCACGCCGACCGCATAGCCGTCCTGGTCCCGGGCTCGGACACCTCGCTCGACACCTACGACCGCTTCCGCGCCACCGCGCTGAACCTCCGCCGCCAACTGACCCACGACGCCCCGAACTCCCGTACCGCGGTGGTGTCCTGGCTCGGCTACCGCACCCCGGGCACGGTGAGCACCACAGTGCTGACCGCGGGCAGAGCCGACCAAGCGGCCCCGTATCTACGGGAGTTCATACGGCAGCTGCACGGCATCACCGGCCGCACGGCGCGGATCGCGCTGCTGTGCCACTCGTACGGCACGGTCGTCTGCGGCCGGGCCGCCGCCGGCCTGGACGTGTCCGACCTCGCCCTCCTCGGCAGCCCCGGCACGGGCGCCGACTCCGCCGCGGGACTGGGTACTTCGGCCCGCGTCTGGGCGGCGCGCGGCGCCGACGACTGGGTGGGGGACGTCCCGCACGTCAGCGCCGACCTGTTCGGCACGACCGTCGGCTTCGGTACCGACCCGGTGTCCCCGGAGTTCGGCGCCCACGTCTTCGCGGCCGGAGACGGCGGCCACAGCGACTACTTCTCACCGGGCACGGCCTCCCTGGCCAACCTCGCCCGGATCGTCCTCGGCGAGACCAAGAAGGTGACCCATGCGTGAACAGACCCGGAGTGGAGCACGGTCCCTGCGCCAGACCGCCGTACGCCTCGACGCCGCGACCCCGCCCGACCGGGACCGTGCCGTGGACGCGCTGCGTGCCTTCGCGATCCTCGGTGTCGTCCTGGGCCACTGGCTGGTGACGGCCCTGGTCTCGGACAGCGGCACTCTGCACACGGCGAGCCCGCTGCGGGACATGCCGTGGCTGGCGCCCATCTCCTGGGTGTTCCAGACGCTGGCGGTGTTCTTCCTGGTCGGCGGCCATGTGGCGACCCGGGGTTACGCCTCCGCACGCGCCCGGGGCACGTCGTACGGTCAATGGCTGGCCGCCCGGCTGTCCCGGCTGTTCACACCGGTCGCCGCGGTCCTCGTCGTGTGGACGGTGACGGCCGGCGCGCTGCTCCTGTCCGGCACGGACTTCGACACGGTCCGCGCGCTGGTCAAGCTGGCGTTGTCACCGATGTGGTTCCTGGTCGTGTTCGCGGGCCTGACGGCGGCCACTCCGCTGCTGACCCGGCTCAACCCGCTGTGGCCGCTGGCCGTCGTACTGCACGTGGACCTGATCCGTTTCGGGCTGGGCGGCCCGTCCTGGCTCGGCTGGGTCAATGTGGCGGCGGGCTGGCTCGTGCCCTACACCCTCGGCGCGGCCTGGACCCGCGGCGAGTTGGACCGGGCCCGGGCGGGCTGGGTCCTCCTGGCCGGCGGTACGGCGGCGACGGCGGCACTCGTCCTGTGGGCGGGCTACCCCGCGTCGATGGTCGGCGTCCCCGGCACCACGATCTCCAACCTGGATCCGCCGACCCTGGCCGCCGTCACCTTCGGCCTGGCCCAGTGCGGTCTGGCCCTGCTGCTCCGGGACAGGTTGCGCCGCGCGCTGCGCCGGCCGCTCGCCTGGTCGGCGGTGGCCCTGGTCAACCTCTCGGCGATGACGGTCTTCCTCTGGCACCAGACGGCCCTGATGGCCACGACGGCCGCGACCCTGCCCGCCGGCCGTCTGCCCGGCCTGCACACCCGCCCCGACGACCTGACCTGGGTGGCGGCCCGGCTGGCCTGGCTCCCGGTGTTCGCGCTGGCGCTGACGGTCTGCTGGGCGGCGTTCCGGGGGTACGAACAGGGTCCGGGGCGCCGCCCGTCACGCCGTTCGTCACGTCGCTCGCGGGTCGTGCGCGCCCACACCCGCCCGCCCCACCCGGCAGCCAAGACCCCTCACCGTGCCTAGGGTTGACCGGGTGAACGCAGCCGCCGACGGTACCGGACCCCCGCACACCGCACCCATCCTGTTCCCCGGACACCGCCGGCTGCGTCACGTCACGTACGCCCTCGTCTCCCTCGCCGCTCTCGGCCTCTCCCTGTCCGGCATGGACGAGATGATGAGCGAGTACCAACTGGGCGTGCCCCAGAGCTTGTTGGCGGGCTTCGGGCAGGGCGTCGCCCTGGTCCTCGCCCTGCGTCGGCCCGTCCCCGCCTGGGCCCTGTCCCTCACCGCGACGGCCGTCACCGCGTTGGCCGCGCGTGCCGCCATGGATCCCCGCCCCGCCCTGGGGCAAGTCCCGACCCCCGGCGTCGGCCCCGGCCCCGACTGGCCCTGGAGCACCACCGAAGTCGTCGTCCAGGCCGCCGTCCTCCTGCTCGTGGCCCTGCGTGTGCCCACCCGCAGAGCTCTCGCGGCGCTTGCCGTGACCGGCCTGACCACGTTCGTCATCCAGGGTGTGCTCGGCGCCCAGAGCTACTCCTCGACGGGCGTGTCCGCGGTCGTGGTCTGCGCGGTGGCCGTCCTCATCGGCACCGCCCTGCGCGGTCGCAGCGAGGCCCGTACGCAACTCGTCGAGCAGGTCACGATCACGGCCGAGGAGCGGAACCGTCGCACCCTCCTGGAGGAGCGCAGCCGTATCGCCCGCGAGCTGCACGACGTGGTCGCCCACCACATGTCGGTGATCTCCATCCAGGCCCAGGTCGCACCCCACCTGGTGGAGAATCCGTCGGAGGAACTCCTGGAGAACCTCGCCGGCATCAGACAGAACGCCCTCGAAGCGCTCACCGAACTGCGCCGGGTCCTCGGCGTGCTCCGTTCGGAGAACCCGGACTACCCGGAGGACCCGTACGCCCTGGCCGCCCCCGGCACCGGTGCCGCCCCCGACTCCCCGCAGCCCACCCTCGACCGCCTGGACGCCCTGATCGAGAACACCAGGGCCGCCGGTCTCGATGTGCGCGGCGACGTCAGGGGCGAGGTGCGCCCGCTGGCACCCGGCGTGGAGCTGTCGGCGTACCGGATCGTCCAGGAGGCCCTGAGCAACGCGCTGCGGCACGCCCCCGGTTCCACCGTCGCCGTCGAGGTCGCCCACGGCCCCGACGGACTGCGGCTGTTCGTCACCAACTCCCGCCCGCAGCAGGCCGCCCCGCCCTCCCCGGGCGCCGGGCACGGCCTGCTCGGTATGCGGGAGCGGGCGGCGATGCTCGGCGGACACCTGACCGCGGCGAGAACGTTCCAGGGCGGCTTCGCGGTCGTCGCGTTCCTGCCCAGGGACGGCGTCGCACTACCCGACGGACCGGACGGACCCGATGCCCCCGATGCCCCCGACGGACCCGCCGATCCCGGCACATCCGCATCCGCCGCCCCCGAGATCATCTTCCCGACAGGAGACGAGACCCCATGACGAGCGGCACCATCCGTGTACTCATCGCCGACGACCAGCAGATGGTCCGCCAGGGCTTCACCGTGCTGCTGAACGCCCAGCCCGGCATAGAGGTGGTCGGCCAGGCGGTCGACGGCCTGGACGCGGTGGCCAAGGTCGCCGAACTCGCCCCGGACGTCGTCCTCATGGACATCCGCATGCCCGAACTCGGCGGCATCGAGGCCACCCGCCGCATCACGGAGGCGACCCCGCAGATAAGGGTCCTGGTGCTCACCACCTTCGACCTCGACGAGTACGTGTACGAGGCGCTGCGCGCCGGTGCCTCCGGATTCCTCCTGAAAGACGCGTCCGCGGAGCAACTGGCCGAGGCGGTACGGGTGGTGGCGGCCGGTGACGCACTGCTCGCGCCGGGTGTCACCCGCCGTCTGATCGCCGAGTTCTCTCGGCTGAACGGGACACCGCGCAGCCCCCTCAAGTCACGCGTCGGCGACCTCACCGAACGCGAGACGGAGGTGCTCGCGCTGATCGCGCAGGGCCTGTCCAACGCGGAGATCGCCGAGCACCTGGTCGTCGCCGAACAGACCGTGAAGACCCATGTCGGCCGCATCCTGGTGAAGTTGGGGCTGCGGGACCGTACGCAGGCGGCGGTGTTCGCGTACGAGTCGGGGCTGGTGCGGCCGGGCGGGGGCCGCTGAAGCCGCCGGGACCGGGCCCGCGGGGGATACCCGTAGTACCTGAGACGGACGGGCGAAGACCCTTCTCACAGGTGACGACGGCCACGGACGGCTCCGCCTACCGTTTTGAATGTGACCGAGACGACCCAGCACATGCCGCCGGCGGGCGGGGCAAAGCCGCGCAGCCCGGAGTTCAGGCTTGCCGCGGACGCCCTGCGCGGACTGCGGCAGGACCTGTTCCACGACGCCTTCGCCTACCGCCCGTTGCCCCGCTCCACCGCTGACGGCCCGCTGACCCGGCGCCTCAGGGGCCGGGCGCGGGAGTACGCCGCCTGGAGCCCGCACGTCCTGATCACCGCGGTCGGCCTGCTCGCGATGTTCGTCGCGACGAACGACGAGGCCCGCGGCGCGGGCAGCAACCTGATCCTCGGCCTGCTCGCCCTGGTGCCGGTGCTGCTGACCATGGTGCGGCCGGTCGGCGCGTTCTGGCTGTCCATGGCCGCGACCCCGGTCGCCACCGCCCTGGCGACCGGGTTCGACGACGAGTGGCCGTGGCGGACCGGCAGCTTCGTCTGCCACCTGTCCGTGCTCGCGATCGTGGCGATACGCACCCGGCCGCGCACGGCCGCCTGGATGTGGGCGCTGACGGCGGTCTACGGCATCGGCGCCACCACCTCCGCCGGCGGCCACGCCTTCGGCTCCAACAGCGCGCAGATGCTGTTCCTCTCCGCAGTGGTCCTGCTCGGCGTCGCGGTCTGGCAGATACGTCGCGAGGCTCGGCAGGAGGTGACCGCGCAGCAGACGGTGACGGCGCACGAGCGGTCCCGGCGCACCCTCCTGGAGGAGCGCACGACGATCGCCCGTGAGCTGCACGACGTGGTGGCCCACCACATGTCGGTGGTCGCCATCCAGGCGGAGGCCGCTCCCTACCGGGTGGAGAATCCGCCGCCGGAGCTGGAGCGCGCCTTCGTCACGATCCGGGAGAACGCGGTGGCGGCCCTGACCGAACTGCGCCGCGTCCTGGGCGTGGTGCGCGCGGAGGACTACGAGGCGCCGGACGCCCCGCAGCCCACCCTCGCCGACATGGACGCGCTGCTCGCCAATGTGCGCGACGCCGGCCTGAGCGTCGACAAGGCGGTGACGGGGGCGGTGCGTGAACTCCCGCAGGGCGTCGAGCTGTCGGCGTACCGGATAGTGCAGGAGGCGTTGAGCAACACCCTGCGGCACGCGCCCGGCGCGAGCGCCCGTGTCGAGATCGGTTATGTGCTGGGCGGGCTGGGCCTGCGGATAGTCAACGGCCCGATGCCCGAACCGAGTCTAGTGAAGCCCTCGCCCGGCGCGGGCCACGGCATCACGGGGATGCGGGAGCGGGTCTCCATGCTGAACGGCGAGATGACGGCGGCCCCGGCGGACGGCGGCGGCTATGAGGTGACGGTGTTCCTGCCGGTTCCGAGTGCGAGCGAAGGTGAGGCATGACGATCCGAGTGCTGATCGCGGACGATCAGATGATGGTGCGCGAGGGCTTCTCGGTCCTGTTGGGCGCGATGCCGGACATCGAGGTCGTCGGCGAGGCGGTGAACGGACGGGACGCGGTCGACCGGGTGCGTGAACTGGCCCCGGACGTCGTCCTGATGGACATCCGGATGCCCGAGATGAACGGCATCGAGGCGACCCGGGAGATCGTCGCGGCGGACGGCGCGGCGAAGGTGCTGGTGCTCACCACCTTCGACCTCGACGAGTACGTGTACCAGGCGCTGCGCGCGGGAGCCTCCGGCTTCCTGCTCAAGGACGCCTCGGCACGCCAACTCGCCGACGGGGTACGGGTGGTGGCGGCCGGCGAGGCGCTGCTCGCGCCCTCCGTGACCAGGCGGCTGATCACGGAGTTCTCGAAGCTGTCCGAGTCGCCCCGCCTGATGCCGACCGCGCAGCAGGCGGCGTACGGAGATCTGACCGAGCGGGAGACGGAGGTGCTGGTCCTCATCGCCCAGGGGTTGTCGAACGTGGAGATCGCCGAGCGGCTGGTGGTCGCCGAGTCGACGATCAAGACCCATGTCAGCCGCGTCCTGGTGAAGTTGGGGCTGCGGGACCGTACACAGGCGGCGGTGTTCGCGTACGAGGCGCGGTTGGTGAGACCGGGGTGATCCGGGCTGCGAGCGGGCGGGGACAGGGCACCGGCCCCGCAACGCTCACCACAAGCCCACGCGGCCACGGTCAACACCCACGACACCCCTGGTCAGCAGGCCCGTCCAACGGTCGGCGTCCGTCCATGGCAGCTGCTGACGACCTCGTCTTCGACCCCTGGGACCCGGCGTTCGTGTCCGACCCGTACCCCGCCGCGGTGTTCCCCGGGGTGTCCATCACTCCGCAACGCCTCATCTGCGACGCCCTTGGCGGCTGGGTGGCCAAGATCCGTGGCACGAAAGAGGAGTACGTGTACGCGCGCACGTTTCTCGACCGTGGCCGTGAGCAGCCTTACGGCTGGCTGCTACCTGGGATCGGTCTGTACGAGTGCCGGGAGGTCGGCCCGCACGGCAAGTTCTCTGGCTTCTTCGAGGTTAAGGGCGGACTTGCGACCTTGGGTGGCGCTTCCGCCAGGCGGTGTGTCCGGAAGTCACGGCGTAAGCGAGGCCGAGGCCGAGGCCGATGTACACCGCGGCGGCGATCGCTATCCAGAGCATGATCATGCCCACGTAGGTCAGCATCACGAAGAGGGCGATGATGGGGCCGCCGCTGATGTGGAACGGTCCGGGGAGTCGCAGTCCGACACGGATCATGACGCCTCCCGACTGGCGGGTATTGCGTCCAAGTCTGAACTCCCTTCTGGCAATACGCCTAAAAGTCGTAAATTTACCTCGATTCTGATCTGGCTTTCAGGGGACGGCCTGAGAAGCTCCCCGCTGATCTTGTCGCCACCGGGAAGATCACGGTTGTCGAGGAGCCGGGCCCCCTCGGAAGCGGATGATGCTTCGCCGCAGACGCTGTTCCGGGCGAGGCATCGGGGGATTCGGCGCACGCAGTCAGCAGGCGCTGATGGATTGGCCGCAGGCTATGTGCCACCAGTGACAGCGCCCTCGGCCTGCCGACGCTGCCACCACCGATACCCGGCCCGTGGCGCCTCCCAATACACGATCCGAAGCATCCAGTACCCGGCGTACAACATCCACCACATCAGTTTGAACATGCTCGCGATCACCGCGATCGACAGACTGGAAAAACCGGACACCGTGCGCCCCGGCGACACCGACACCCTCAGCGGGCCGATCCCGCCCGACAATCGAACCCCCCGTGATCCTCCGGCCGCAGGCGCACCCCTTGTGCGCGAATGTCCGGGACGGTACCGATGACGTTCGCGGCCTGCCGGGGGTTCGCGATAGTCCACCCGAACGAGCCGGTCCCTGGCCGGGATTGGCCATGATGCGCGCGAACCGCCGTGCGTTCAGAACTCGTTGCCCCCACCGGCGGAACGTACGGGTGACACCGGGGCGATGCGGATCAGGCCGGGTTCGGGAGGAGGGGCGTCGTAGACGTAGGTGACGGTGAGTGTGGGGCGGAGGCCCGTGCCTTCGATGCGCGTCGTGTAGATCTTCATGCCACCGACGGCGCTTTGTGCTCTCCGACCGAGTGCCGGGTTCTTCTCCAGCTCGGCTCGCAAGGTCTCGACAGCCTCAAGTGCTCCGTCGCCCATGGGCGAGGCACCGAGCGTGGGCCTCACGGGTGATCTCGGCGACGGTCGGCTGCTGGTCGTCGTTCACCGATCGTTTTCCCGAGCCGAGCGGATTTCGGCGACGGCCGCGGCGACGGCTGAGTCGAAGGAGGGGTCCTGGCGCGCGATGACTCGGCCGCGGAACTCCTCGACGAGGCGGACGACGCCGGAGAGGTCCGCCGGGTCGGCATGGTTGATCTCGCGGGCCGGCTCGGCCTCGAAGTCGTCTGCGTCGCCGGTGAAGCCGTAGCCCATGGTGAGGGCGGCACGGAGCTCCCCGATGGTGCGCATGGAGGGGAGGTGGGGCCGGCCGGACTCTGCCGGTCGGGTGGTCATGGCGGCGGCTCCCTTTCGCGGTGTCGCTTTCACGGTACCCGGACGATTCCGTACGGTCCCTCTCACGCTGCGCCCAGTTCGCACCAGACGTACTTGCCGCGGTTGCCGTTCCTGGACTGCGGTTGCCAGCCCCATTGGTCGGCGCAGGCACGGACCAGGGCGAGGCCGCGGCCGTCCTCGGCGGTGGTGAGCTGGTCCCACGCCTGGGGTGGCTCGGGTGGTTCGGGGTTCGCGTCCCATGCGCCGATGCGTAGTACGCCGACGGAACAGCGGACGCGTAGGGCGGCGGGGCCGTCGGTGTGCCGTACGGCGTTGGCGATCAGCTCCGTGGCGAGGAGCTCGGCGGTGTCGACGAGGGTGATCAGGCCGTGCATCGTGAGGATCAGGCGGAGGGTGCGGCGACTGATCGTGACGGCGCGGGGGTCGTTGGGGATCTGGAGTGTGTACTCCCAGGCGGCACTTTCGGGCATGGGTGAACTCCATTTGTGGGGTGGGGAGTTGGCGTTCGGGGCCGGTGGCAGTGCCGCAGCCGTCGTGGCAGGGCGGAGCGGTGCGCTTCCGGTACCCCGGGGTTTCGCAGGGTGTGCGTCGCGTCACTGAAGGTAGACCAATAATTATTCCTCGTGCAACCGGTTGGCGTAGTCTGTCGACCGAACGAGGCATCAGGGCAAGGTTGTTGAGGAGCGTGCATGGCGCCGAGGAGTCACGCCACTGCGAGGCAAGTTCGGCTGGGCACCGAGTTGCGTCGGCTACGGGAGGCTGCGGGACTGAGGGCGCGTGAAGTGGCCGCGCTGCTGAATTCCACGTCGGCCCAGATAAGCCAGGTGGAACTGGGCTTCGCCGGTGCCAGCGAGGAGCGGGTGAGGCGCCTCGCGGCTCATTACGCCTGCACGGACACGGAGTTGATCGACGCACTCGTGGCGATGGCGACCGATCGCACACGTGGCTGGTGGGAGGAGTACCGGGGAGTGCTACCGCCGCAGTTCCTCGACACCGCCGAGGCCGAGCATCACGCAACGTTCCTTCGCGAGGTCGTGATCATGCTCGTTCCCGGGCTGCTTCAGACCTCCGACTACGCTCGCGCTGTCTACTCGTACATGAGCCCTGAGCTTCCCGCGAACGAGGTGGCCCTACGTGTTGAACATCGGCTGAACCGGCGCGTCGTCATCGAAGGCGACAACCCCACCCCGTACGAGACGGTCATCCACGAGTTCGCCCTGCGTGTCCAAGTGTCGGATCGCCGGGTGTCACTCGCTCAACTTGGCTTCATCCTGGAGGAGATCGAGAAGGGGCACGCCGTTGTACGGGTCATCCCCGTCGATTTCGTGGGTTTCGCGGGTGCTGGAGCCTCGATGATGTATCTGGGTGGTCCCGTGCCCCGGTTGGACACCGGGTTGCGCGACTCGCCGACCGGTGTCGGCTTCTCCGATGCGGGGGCCCAGCTGGAAAAGCTCCGCACGCTGTTCCATAAGGTGAGGAGCGCGTCACTGGACCCGGTGGCGTCGCGGGACTTCATTCACCGGCTGGCTAAGGAACTGTAATGAACTGGCGAAAGTCGACGTACTCCAGTGGCGGCGACGGCGACACCTGCGTCGAGATAGCGGAGCTCCCCACCCGCACAGCCGTCCGCGACTCCAAGTTGCCCACCCGTGCCACCCTCTCCTTCCCCACCCCCGCCTTCACCGCCCTCGTCGAGCACATCAAGGGTGGCCGGCACAGTGATCGTCTCTGCGGTGAATCGACCCCGCCGGTCGGGTGAACGACCGGCCTGGCGTTCTTGGTGACAGCGTGGGTCTTCGAACTTGAGCGGTGCGGCTCTCTGCCAGTGCCCGCCAGAGGGGAACCTCCCCGCAGAAGTGGGACACTTCAGCGCCAAGTGTCACACTTTCGCGCCTCCTCCCCCATTACCCGGGCCGGCGGGCGATGATCCCGTGACGGCAGGCGCTCCCCGATCTCCCACTCTCCCGCGAGGATCCGTGCGCGCAGCGCCTCGGCGACTGCCAGACAGGGCGCTTCTCGGGGCATGGTCGACTCTCCGGTTGCTCTGCTCTCCTGTGCGGCATCCGGTGATCCCGGACGGCGTTGGCAAGCTACCGCGCCGGGCGGAAGCTACTGGAGCAGAAATACGCGGCGGCGACCGGCGGTCCCGCGGCCTCCCGGGTCACCGGGATCACTGAGGTCGCCCCTGGTCAGACCGGGTGCTGTCGGGCTAGCGTCCGTGCATGGCAGCCTTTGACCCCTGGGACCCCGCGTTCGTCGACGACCCGTACCCCGCCTACGCCGAACTGCGCGACCGGGGCCGGGTCACCTACTACGAGCCCACCGACCAGTGGCTGATCCCGCGCCACGCGGACGTCTCGGCGCTGCTCCGCGACCGCCGCCTCGGCCGCACCTACCAACACCGCTTCACCCACGAGGACTTCGGCCGTACGGCGCCCCCGCCCGAGCACGAGCCCTTCCACACCCTCAACGACCACGGCATGCTCGACCTGGAGCCCCCGGACCACACCCGCATCCGGCGACTGGTCTCGAAGGCGTTCACCCCCCGCACGGTCGAGCAACTGAAGCCGTACGTCAGCCAGTTGGCCGGCGAACTGGTGGACCGCCTGGCGGCTGCAGGCGGCGGCGACCTGCTCACGGACGTGGCCGAACCCCTCCCCGTCGCGGTGATCGCCGAGATGCTCGGCATCCCGGAGTCGGATCGCGCCCCGCTGCGCCCCTGGTCGGCGGACATCTGCGGGATGTACGAACTGAGCCCGTCCGAGGACACGGCGGCGAAGGCAGTCCGCGCGTCGAACGAATTCTCTTCGTATCTACGCGAGTTGATCGCGGCCCGCCGCAAGAGTCCGGGCGACGACCTCATCTCAGGCATGATCGCGGCCCACGACGAGGACGACGACCGCCTCACCGAACAGGAGCTGATCTCCACAGCCGTACTTCTGCTGAACGCGGGCCACGAGGCGACGGTGAACGCCACGGTCAACGGCTGGTGGGCGCTGTTCCGCAACCTCGACCAGCTGGCCGCCCTGCGCGCGGACCACTCCCTGATCCCGTCCGCCGTCGAGGAGTTGATGCGCTACGACACCCCGCTCCAGCTCTTCGAGCGGTGGGTGCTGGACGAGATCGAGATCGACGGTACGGTGATCCCGAGGGGCGCGGAGATCGCGATGCTGTTCGGCTCCGCGAACCATGACCCGGCGGTCTTCGCGTCCCCGGACCACCTGGACCTCACCCGCACCGACAACCCGCACATCAGCTTCAGCGCGGGCATCCACTACTGCATCGGCGCACCCCTGGCCCGTATCGAACTGGCGGCCTCGATGCGGGCGTTGCTGGAACGGGCCCCGACACTCACCCTGGCGGCGGACCCGGTCCGCAAGCCGAACTTCGTCATCCGGGGGCTGGAGGGGTTGAGCGTCACGCTCTGACGGCCCGCGCCGCTATCCGGCCCCGCCGCCCCGCGGTCCCTGCGACTGGCGTCCGCCGGTCCGGGGCGGGTGGGGGGCCGGCATCTGCCTCAGGCGTTCGACGTGGCGGTGCTGGAGGTCGCGGGTGAAGGTCAGGTAGTCGGTGATCAGTTCCAGCTGGTCGGCGGTGTAGCGCTCGCGTACCTCCCGGCCGGCCTCGTCGAGGAACGGGCCGATGAGGCCGAAGGCGCGCTGCGCGGCCTCGGGGGTGACGCGGATCAGGGTCTTGCGCCGGTCGCCGGGGTGCGGGGTGCGGGTGAGGTAGGCGAGTTTCTCCAGCCGGTCGAGCATCGTGGTGACGCTCCCGGTGGTCAGTCCCAGCTGTCGGCTCAGCTCGCGCGGGGTGGCCTCGTCCACCGAGAGCAGGATCTCCAGACAGCGCAGATCGGTCTCGTTGACACCCATCAGGCGGGCCAGCTCGCGGTCGAAGTCGTCGACGGCGGCCTGGTAGCGCTGCACCACGGCGCCGAGCCGCGCCTCGACCGAGCCCGAGTCCCCGCCCACACCCGGCTCCGTTCCGCTTGACATTCGAGATATCTCCCAGCATCGTAACTATCGGCTATTAACTTGAAAGCCAAGATGTATGAAAGTCAAGCGAGACTGGAGTTCAAGCTATGTCGTCCCGCACGTCCCACACGACCAACACCACGAACGTAGCCGCTGACGACGGCGGGGCACCGGTGCCCTATCCCAAACGATGGGCCGCGGCGTTCGTGATGATCCTCGCGGCGCTGCTCGACATGATCGACGGATCGATCGTGAACACCGCGCTGCCCTCCATCGGCAAGGGGCTGAAGGCCACCCCCGCCGACCTCCAATGGACCGTGTCCGCCTACATGTTGGGCTTCGCCGCCACGCTGATCATCGCCGGGCACCTGGGCGACCGCTACGGCCGCAAGAAGCTGTTCATGCTCGGTGTCACCGCGTTCGCGCTGACGAGTCTGGCCAGCGCGCTCGCCGGCTCGGCCGGAGTGCTGGTTGCCTCGCGCGGCCTCCAGGGCGTGGCCGCGGCCGTGATCATGCCGCAGATCCTCGCCTCGTTCCGCACGATGTTCGACGGCGAGGAGCGCGGCAAGGCGTTCGCCCTGTACGGCGCGATCGCCGGCATCTCCACGGCCGTGGGCGTGCTGCTTGGCGGTGTACTGACCGACTGGGACCTGTTCGGCTGGGGCTGGCGCACGATCTTCGTCATCAACCTCCCGCTGGCCGTCCTCGTCCTGGTCCTCGGCGCCAAGTGGATCCCCGCCTCGAAGGACCACGCCTTCAGCGGCCGTATCGACGTGCTCGGCAACCTCGTGCTCGCCGCGGGCCTGGTCGCGATCGTGCTGCCGCTGGTCCAGGGCCGTTCCAACGGCTGGCCGCTGTGGGGCTGGCTCTGCCTGGCCGCCGGTGTCGCCGCGATCGTCGCCCTGACCGTCTCGGAGAAGCAACGCGGCATCGAACACCCACTCCTCCCCCCGGGCCTGTTCCGCAAGCCCGCCTTCAGCGCCGGCCTGCTGGTCCAACTCCTCTTCTACGGCGGCATGTCAGGCTTCTTCCTGGTCTTCACCGTCTGGCTGCAGTCCGGGCAGGGCTACACCCCGACCGGTGCCGGTCTGCTGATGGTCGCCTTCAGCGCGGGCTCGATCCTGTCCGCGCCCGCGGTCGACCCGCTGGTCGCCAAGTTCGGCCGCGGTGTGCTGATCCTGGGCGCGCTGGTGATGGCGGGCGGTCTGTTCTGGGTCCGGCACACGGCCCAGGACGCGGCCCAAGTGCACACCGGTGCCTGGCCGTTGGTCCCGGGACTGTTCCTGGCCGGGGTCGGTCTGATCTTCCTGATCATCCCGCTGGTCAACACCATCCTGAGCACCGTGCCGGGCGAGTTGGCGGGCGGCGCGTCCGGAATCCTGTCCACGGCCCAGCAGTTCGGTGGGGCGCTCGGGGTCGCCGTCATCGGCAACGCGTTCTTCTCCCACGCCGACAGGGGCCTCACCGACGCGATCGTCCACGCGGGGCCGTGGGCCATCGGCGCGTATCTGCTGTGCGCGGTGCTGTGCCTGGCCCTGCCCCGCAAGGCGGTCGGCAACCAGGCCGAGCCGGCCCTCTGACCTCCACCCACCACCAACTGGCCATGACCCTGTGGCAGTTCACGCCAACTTACGGAAACGAAAGAGACTCCTTCATGTCCAAGAACACCGAGAACACCACCCCCACTCTCACCCCCGACGAGAAGCTCACCCTCCAGACCGCCGCGCACGGTGTCGTCTCCCTGATGGCAGCGGCCGACCCCGGCCCGATCTCCTCCACCCGCTCCGGGATGGCCGGCGGCAAGGCCCTCTCCTCCGCGACCGGCCTGGTCGGCCGGGTCCTGGCCGAGAAGGCCAAGGGCCTGGACCTGGGCGGCGGTTCGACCGCCGACCTCGCCGACCGCGTCTTCGCCGCGCTGGCCGACTCGGTGACCCTCCTCAAGGCGAAGGCACCCGGCGAGGTGACCAACTTCCGCGACACGATCACCACGATCACGGACGCCGCGTCCCGCGCCCACAAGGGCGGCCCCGGGCCTGCCGAGACGGCCATGATCCAGAAGATCGGCGCGGCGCTCGCCGACGCCTGACGGACGACGCGGGACCGCGACCGCCTGACCGCCAACGCCCGACTGCCCCTTTCACGTGCTCAGGTCACGCCTCCTCAACCCTGCCAACCCCACTCCCGTCAGCACCACCGCGATCCCCGTGAGGGCTACCACCGGTCCCCAGGCCATGTCGCCCCCCGGCAGCTTCGGCAAGTGGCCGAAGGGGGAGATGTCCAGGACCGCCTGGGGGAGGTTCAGCGCCGGGCCGATCCAGCCGAGGAGGAGGGCCAGTCCGGACGCTCCCCAGGACAGTGGGGACAGGCGTGGGGAGAGGCCGTGGAGGAGGACCGCCAGGGCGCCCAGGGTCCAGATCGCCGGGAGTTGGACCAGGGTGGCGGCCAGGATCGGGCCCGGTTCGGCGCCGTAGCCCAGGGTGAGGCCCAGGCCGCTCAGGAGCATGATCAGGGCCGCGCCCGCGAAGGCGATCGCCAGGTGGCCGGCCGCCCAGCGCAGGCGGCCCACCGCGTTCGACAGGATCGGTTCGGCGCGCCCGCCGGTTTCCTCGCTGTGCAGCCGTAGGACCGACGAGACCGCGTACAGCGCGGCCAGCATGCCGAACATGCCGACCATCGTGGCCAGGAACGCGTCCTCGATGCCGGACTGGCCGCCCATCCGCTCGATGATCTCGCGGGTCCTGGCGTTGTCCCCGACCAGGTCCGCCGCGCCCTTCGTGATGCCGCCGAAGGCCACCCCGGCCGCGAAGAAGCCCAGGCTCCAGCCCAGGACGCTGCCTCGCTGGAGGCGCCAGGCGAGTGCGCCCGCTGTGCCGAGGCGGCCGTGGGCGGGTCCGGGGCGTGCGGGCAGGAAGCTCATGCCGACGTCCCGGCGGCCTGCCAACTCGTAGGCCACGAAGCCTTGCAGGAGTGTCGCCGCCGCGAACAGGGCCAGTACCCACCAGCGTTCGGACGCGAACGGGCGCAGGTTCTCCAGCCAGCCGATCGGTGAGAGCCAAGTCGCGGGCGAGGAACCGTCGTTGGTGGTGGAGTCGCCTACCGCGCGGAGTACGAACGCCGCTCCCACCAGGCCACCGGTCAGGCCCTTCGCCAGTCTCCCGCTGTCCGTGAACTGCGCGACGATCGCCGCCAGCGTCGCGAACACCATGCCCACTCCGCCGATGCCCAGGCCGAGCGCCAGGGATCCCGCCGTTCCCTGCCCGGCCATTCCGCCCGTGATCAGCAGTGCCAGCGCGGAGTTGGCGACGAACGCCGTCAGCAGGGCCGCCGTCAGCGGGGCGCGGCGGCCCACCATCGCGGAGGAGATCAGTTCCTGGCGGCCGCTCTCCTCCTCGTCCCGCGTGTGCCGTACGACGACCACCAGGCTCATGACTCCGGCGAGGATCGCGGCGTAGCCGCCGATGCGCCATGCGGTGAGGCCGCCCAGGGAGTCGCTGAACACCGGGCCGTAGGTGGCGCGCAGTGAACTGTTGGTGAGCATCTGGCGGGCGATGTCGGCGCGTTCGGCGGGGGTGGAGTAGACGCTGCGCAGTGAGCCGGGGAGTGACAGCACCAGCAGGCCCGTCACCGCCACCCAGGCCGGGATCACCACGCGGTCGCGGCGAAGGTTGAACCTCAACAGGGCGCCCGTGCCTGCCAGTTGGCGCGAGGCGTTGCCGGCGGGTCCGGTGCCGGTGCGTGCGGGGAACGTGGTGGCCGTCATTCCGCCTCCGCCTCCTGCTCCTGGTAGTGGCGCAGGAACAGTTCCTCCAGCGTCGGTGGCTTCGAGGTCAGTGACCGTACGCCCGAGTCGCTCAACGACCGTAGTACGGCGTTGAGTTGGTCTGTCTCTACCTGGAGGCGGACGCGATGGCCCTGTACGTCGAGGTCGTGCACGCCGGGCAGGGACGCCAACCCGTTGGGTGCGCCGGTGAGTTCGGCCGTCACGCTGGTGCGGGTCAGGTGGCGCAGGTCGGACAGCGAACCGCTCTCCACCGTGCGGCCCTGGCGGATGATGCTCACCCGGTCGCACAACTCCTCGACCTCGCTGAGGATGTGGGAGGAGAGCAGGATCGTCCGGCCCCGGTCGCGCTCCTCCTCCACGCAGCGCTGGAAGACCTCCTCCATCAGCGGGTCGAGGCCCGAGGTCGGTTCGTCCAGGATCAGCAGGTCGACGTCCGAGGCGAACGCGGCGACGAGCGCGACCTTCTGGCGGTTGCCCTTGGAGTACGTGCGGCCCTTCTTGGTGGGGTCGAGTTCGAAGCGGTCGATCAGGTCGGCGCGGCGGGTCTTGTCGAGGCCGCCGCGCAACTTGCCGTAGAGATCGATGACTTCGCCGCCGGAGAGGTTGCGCCAGAGGGTGACGTCGCCGGGGACATAGGCGACCCGGCGGTGCAGTTCGACCGCGTCGGTCCACGGGTCGCGGCCCAGGAGCTGGGCGGCGCCCGAGTCGGCGTGCAGCAGGCCGAGCAGGACGCGGATCGTCGTGGACTTGCCGGAGCCGTTGGGGCCGAGGAAGCCGTGCACCTCGCCGGTCTCGACGTCCAGGTCGAGGCCGGTGAGGGCATGTGTCCTGCCGAACGACTTGTGCAGTCCGGAGACGGTGATTGCCTTCGTCATGGTTCAGAACGTACGCTTCTTTCAGAAATTTGTGAAGTTAAGGAAGCGTATGAAGCCCGGATAGGGTGGTGCCATGACGGATGACGCGGAGCGGGACCAGGAAGCGGTCTCGAAGTTCGTGGAGAGTTTCGCGGCGCAGCTCGTGGAGGCCGGGATGCAGCGGATGCCGGCCCGGGTCTTCGTCGCGCTCCTGTCCTCCGACGACGGTGCGATGACCTCGGCCGAGCTGGGCGAGCAGCTGCGGATCAGCCCGGCGGGGGTTTCCGGGGCGGTGCGGTACCTGGCGCAGACGCACATGGTGTCGCGCGAGCGGGAGCCCGGGTCGCGGCGCGAGCGGTATCGGGTTCAGGGCAACCAGTGGTACGAGGCGCTCACCAACCGCGAGGCTGTCCTCAAGCGGTGGGAAGTCGCCCTGCGCGAGGGGGTTGCGAGCCTTGGTGCGGACACTCCGGCGGGGCTGCGTATGGCTGAGACCCTGGCCTTTTTCGAGTTCGTCGACGGGGAGATCGCGGCGATGATGGAGCGCTGGCAGGTGTATCGCGAGGAGCGGTTCGGCAACGCATCCTGAAGGGGCGCGGGGAACTGTGTGACCGGCCACGGCGCTCCCGCAGGTTTGTGCTCATCTGCGGCCCGGTGGTGGGCTGGTCGCGCAGTTCCCCGCGCCCCTAAAAGCTGAAGGCGCTTCAGCGCTCCTTGGTTTCTTCGAGCACCGTGCGGCCCAGCAGCGCGTACCGCTCAGGCGCCCGGCGCTTCAGGTACTGGGCGTAGCCGATGCCCGTCGCCGCTACCAGTGCCACCAGCCACGGGGTTGCCTTCAGGACCAGGGAGCCGGACTCCGAGCCCGCCGCGACGCTCATGTTGGAGACCAGGAGCAGCACCACCGCGAGCATCGCGATGCCGCCGAGGAGCGGGGCGGTGAAGGTCTTGAACCAGTGGCGGCTCTCGGGGTGGTGGGTGCGGAAGTAGGCCAGCACGGCGAACGAGCACACCGCCTGTACGACCAGGATCGCCATCGTGCCGAGGATGGCGAGCAGGACGTAGAGGGCGTTGGCCGGGTCCTTGCTCGTGGCCCAGAACGCGAGGATCAGAACGGCGCTGATCACGGTCTGTACGAAGCCCGCGATGTGCGGGGAGCCGTGCTTGGCGTGGGTGCGGCCGATGGTGTTCTTGAGGGAGGGGAGGACGCCTTCACGGCCCAGCGCGTACATGTAGCGGCTGGCGCAGTTGTGGAAGGCCATGCCGCAGGCGAGCGAGCCGGTGATCATCAGCCACTGCATGAGGTCGACCGCCCAGTGGCCGACGTAGTGCTCGGTGGGGTTGAAGAAGAGGGCGAGCGGGTTCGCAGACGAGGCGACCTTCACGGCCGCCGTCTCGCCGTTGCCGATGATGGCCATCCAGGAGACGAAGACGTAGAAGACGCCGACGCCGAGGACCGAGATCATCGTCGCCTTGGGGATGATCTTCTTCGGGTCGCGGGACTCCTCGCCGTACATGGCCGTGGACTCGAAGCCGACCCAGGACCAGAAGGCGAAGAAGAGGCCGAGGCCGGCGGACGTTCCCTTGAAGGCGTTGACCGGGTTGACCGGGCCGAAGGTGAAGCCGTGCGGGCCGCCGCCGTGCAGGGCGACCGAGATCGCCATCGCGGCGAGGACGGTCACCTCCGTGCCGAGGAGTACGACGAGCAGCTTCTCCGCGACCGAGACACCGAACCACGTGCCCGTCGCGTTGACGGCCAGCATCACGATCGCGAAGACCCACCACGGGATGTCAAGTCCCGTCTGGTCCTTGAAGGTTCCGGTGGCGAAGGTCGAGAAGATGCCGATCAGCGCCGGCTCGAACACCATGTACGCGAAGGTGGCGAGGAGGCCCGACGCGAGTCCCACGGTGCGGCCGAGGCCGTAGGAGATGAAGCCGTAGAAGGCGCCCGTCGAGGTGATGTGCTTGGCCATCGAGGTGAAGCCGACCGAAAAGATTGCCAGGACGACCATTGCGACGAGGTAGCTCGCCGGGGCGCCTATGCCGTTGCCGGACGAGACCATGAAGGGCACGTTGCCGGTCATCGCGGTGATCGGGGCGGCGGTCGCGACGGCCATGAAGACCACGCCCAGCAGGCCGATGGCGTTGGGCTTGAGCCGGTGAACGGCGCCGTCCTCGCTTGTGTTCGCCGCGGGGGCGACTCCTTCGTCCACTGCCATCGGGATGGCTCCTCTCCTGCTGCTCGGGTGGTCCTACGGTGCGGAACTCTGTCGGCCGAATGAGTCCGGCAAGGGTTTCGGCGCGTTAAATGTTTGTCAACCAGACCTTTAGAAATCTGGCGAAATCTGGGGGCAACACGCGCCTCGTACGGTCGCCGCCATGAGTACGTACACCTCGACCCTCGGCGGCCACCGCTACCGCTTCGGCTCCCTCGCGCGCCTGCTCGCCGCCGCGAGCCCCGAGCGCTCCGGC
>NZ_JAWOAI010000156.1:0-19493 GCF_033194735.1 Streptomyces sp. W16 | reverse complement strand
CGCAGGACGACGCCCGCGAGGTCGGAACCGATGATGTGGTACGGCAGGTCGTGCCGCTTGGTGAGCTCGCTGAGCTTGCCGTAGCGCTCCAGGAAGCCGAAGGTCGACAGCGGCTCGAAGATCGACGTCCACACGGAGTTGTAGTTGACCGAGGAGGCCATCACGGCCACCAGGGCCTCACCCGGGCCGAGTTCCGGCACCGGGACGTCGTCCAGGTGGATCGACTTGCGGGGGTCCTTGTCGCGGGTGGTGAGGCCCGCGAACATGTCCGTCTCGTCCTTGTGCACGGTGATCGCGCGATACGACTCGGGGAGCGGCAGGGCGGCGAAATCGGCCGGAGTCGAGTCCGGCGACTGGATCGCGTCCAGGATGTCCTTCACGGTCACGGTGTTGCCTCCGGCGAAGTGCGCCCTGAGGGAGGGGCGCTGAGGGTTACGTCGGTGCTGCTGCTGAGGGTGGGTGCTGAGGTGCCGTCGGTTCGGCGGGTGGTGCTTCGGCAGCGCTTTGTGGCGCGGGAGGTTGCCTGTGACGCAGGCGTCCGGGCGCGCAGCCCAGTGGTGGGTTGCGGGGACAGCCGACGTACGGAAGATCTCTGCACGCCGGCCGCCCGGACACCTTCAACGTATGACACTGCGTGTCACCCCGCAAGGCACCGAGTGCCATGAATCGCTCTCAGGTGAAATCTTTACGTAACAAATGAGCGATGATCGATCGAACGGGGTCTGAAAGGTGCGTGAAAAGGGGCTCTGACATGCCAAAACGGCCACCCCGTGGGGTGGCCGTCATCACATGGGAGCACAGGGGCTGAGGGGCCTCAGCGGTCCCTCAGCGCCTCTTCGATGGTCCGCATGACCTCGTCCAGCGGGGCGTCGGTGCGGGCGACCGTCACCAGGACCTCGCCCTGCTGGTGCACCATCGCGGTGGCCGGCTTGGGGGTCGTGGTGCGGCCGGCGCCGATGCCGCTGCCGAACGTCTTCCGTACGATCCCGAAGGCGTGGTCGAGCTGTGCCTCGACGTCGCCCTGGCCGCCGGCCCGCAGCCAGCGCCGCAGCACGTGGTTGTGGGCGGTGACCACGGCCGAGGCGGCGACCTCGGCGAGCAGCGGGTCGTCGTTGGCGTCGTCGTCGTGCGCGTGCTCGTCGAAGTGGCCCAGCAGATAGCGCGTGAACAGCCGCTCGTAGCGGGCCACCGACGCGATCTCGGCCTCGCGCAGGGTGGGCACCTCGCGCGTCAGCTTGTAGCGGGCGACCGAGATCTCCGGCTGCGCCGCGTACATGCGCATGACTTCCTTGATGCCCCGGCACACCGTGTCGAGCGGGTGCTCGTGCGCGGGGGCGGCATTGAGTACCGCCTCGGCCCGGATCAACGTGTCGTCGTGATCCGGGAAGATCGCCTCTTCCTTGGAGCGGAAGTGCCGGAAGAACGTCCGGCGCGCGACCCCGGCCGCGGCGGCGATCTCGTCGACGGTGGTTGCCTCGTACCCCTTCGTCGCGAACAGCTCCATCGCCGCCGCCGCCAGTTCGCGCCGCATCTTGAGGCGCTGGGCGGCGGCACGACTGCCCGCGGCACTCTCCGGTGCGTCGGGCGCGGCTGCTGTACGTGAGGGCTTGGCGGGCTGGGGCATGACCCGAACGTACTGCATGTGCGCAGCCTGCCGCGCACGTCGGGGGTTTCCCCCGCCCACCGTGGGCAGGGGTCCTCCGGTGGGGCCGAGCAGCCCGCCCCAGTCCCCGTTCCCGTCCTCGTCGCCCCCGAACCAGTCGTCGGGACGGTCAGCGGCGGGCATATTCGCGGAAGCCGCGGCCCGTCTTGCGGCCGAGGCAGCCCGCGGCCACCAGGTGCTCCAGAAGCGGCGCCGGAGCCAGCCCCGGGTCGCGGAACTCGCGGTGCAGGACCTTCTCGATCGCCAGGGACACATCGAGCCCGACGACGTCCAACAGCTCGAAGGGACCCATCGGGTAGCCACCGCCCAGCTTCATGGCGGCGTCGATGTCGTCAAGAGATGCGTAGTGCTCCTGCACCATCTTGATCGCATTGTTGAGATACGGGAAAAGCAGTGCATTGACGATGAAGCCGGCTCGGTCACCACAATCAACCGCATGCTTCTTGATCTTGACGCAGACCTCGCGGACTGTTGAGTGGACGTCAACATCCGTCAACACTGTACGGACGACCTCGACCAACTTCATTGCCGGTGCGGGGTTGAAGAAGTGCATGCCGATCACGTCCTGCGGACGCGAGGTGGCACGGGCGCACGCGACGACCGGCAGCGACGAGGTCGTAGTGGCCAGGACGGCGCCCGGCTTGCAGACCTTGTCCAGCGTCGCGAACAGCTGCTGCTTGATCGCCAGGTCTTCGGCGACCGCCTCGACGGCCAGGTCGACGTCCGCGAACGCGTCGTAGGAGCCCGCCGGAGTGATCCGCTCCAGGGTCTGCGCGGCGGCCTCGGCGGTCATCCGCCCCCGGTCGACAGAGCGCGAAAGCGACTTACCGATACGGGACTTGGCGAACTGCGCCTTCTCCTCGCTGCGGGCGGCGAGGACCACGTCGTACCCGGCCTTGGCGAAGACCTCGGCGATACCCGACGCCATGGTCCCGGAACCGGCGACCCCGACCGAACGGACCGTACGGCCCGGGGCGAGCTGTGCGCCCTCCGGGGGAGTGAGCGCGTCCCGCACGACGGTCGCGCTGCCGGGAGCCTCGTAGGAGTAGAAGCCGCGGCCCGTCTTGCGGCCGGTCAGGCCCGCCTCGCTGAGCTGCTTCAGGATCGGCGCAGGGGCGTGCAGGCGGTCGTGGGACTCGGAGTACATCGCCTCCAGGACCGTGCGCGCGGTGTCGATACCGATGAGATCGAGGAGCGCGAGCGGGCCCATGGGCAGTCCGCAGCCGAGCCGCATCGCGGCGTCGATGTCCTCGCGGGAGGCGTACTTCGCCTCGTACATCGCGGCGGCCTGGTTGAGGTAGCCGAACAGCAGCCCGTCCGCCACGAAGCCGGGCCGGTCGCCGACCGCCACGGGCTCCTTGCCCAGCTCGATCGCCAGCTCGGTGACGGCGGCGACGGCGGTGGGCGCGGTCAGCACCGAGGAGACGACCTCGACCAGCTTCATCGCGGGCGCCGGGTTGAAGAAGTGCAGCCCGAGCACCCGCTCCGGCCGCGCCGAGTCGGCGGCGAGACGTGTGACGGACAGGGCGTTCGTGCCGGTCGCGAGAATCGTCTCGGGACGCACGATCCCATCCAGCTCACGGAAGATCTGGTGCTTGATCTCGTACGACTCCGGGGCCACCTCGATGACCAGGTCGGCGTCGGCCGCGGCCCGTAGGTCGGTGGAGGTGCGGACACGGGCCAGGGCGTCGGTCCGCTCCTGCTCGGTCAGCCGGCCGCGCCGCACGGCGTGGGCGGTCGCGGTCTCCAGAGCGGCGACGGCGTGGGCGGTCGCGGCCTCGCTGACGTCGATGCCGACGACCTCGCGGCCGGCCCGGGCGAGGACCTCGGTGATACCGGTGCCCATCGTGCCGAGACCGACGACGGCAATGGTCTTGAAGGGGGACAGGGAAGCGTCGGGCAGGGGAGTTGCCATCGCGGGACTCCTGGAATGAGGGTGACGACTGGGAGCGCGCTCCGTACGCCGAGGGGGCGCACGGAGCGCGAGAAGGAGTGCGGGTGGTGCCGGGCAACGAGCGCACACGCCCGGCGAGAAGAGAGTTCCGACCGGCCCTGTCCCAAGCCGTGTCGTACTGCGGTACGCGAAGTACCGAACCGACTGCTCCCCCACTGCCTTAAGGGCGTGGGAGGTGCCCCAACGGTGGCTGCGTCACCAGGCCACCACAAGGAGATACGCGAGTGGGTAACTCGCTCACCTGAGCTTAACCGGTGGGTAACGAGCGCGCCAGCCCCCGGAGTTTGTGATGTAGGTCCCGTCTGTCCGGCGACCCCCATAGGCTCGGTTTCATGGACGAAGAGTTGCGATCACTCACGGAGCGCTTACGGCAGGAGTCGGGAGGGACGGCGCCGTACGAGCAACTCGCTTCGACCGGCGACGTCGACGAACTGGCAATGGTGCTCACCGCCCCCGGCCATCCGCTCTGGGCAAGGGAGTTGGCCGCGTTCCGGCTCGGTCTCGCGGGCGACCGGCGGGCCTTCGAGTCCCTCGTCCTGTTCCTCAACCACCGCGACCCACCGCGCTGCGCCTCCGCCTCGTACGCCCTGGCCCGCCTCGACGACCCCCGCACCGCCCGCGCGGCAGCCGCCCTCGCCACCAACGAACTGCGCGTCGCCTATGCCCTGCACCCCGTCCGGCTCCTGGCCGACCTGCGCGCCCCCGAGTCCGTCCCCGCCCTCATCACCACTCTGGAGCGACGCCTGCGCCCCCACGACCCGTACCGCCGCGTGGCACTGGCTTGTGTGGAAGGCCTCGGTGTACTCGGTGACCCCCGCGCCAGACCGGTACTGAACGACGCACTCGCCCACCCGGCGTTGGCGGAGGCGGCGGTGCACGCGCTGGGGCGGATTCCGCGGCAGCGGTGAGCCGTCGCCCCGGTGCGGTGCTCAGCCCCTCAGTTCCTTGACGTACCGCACCTCGGGCACCGACACCCCCTCCACCTCGTACGGCTCCTCCGCCCCGTCCGCCCGGAAGCCCGCCCGCTCGTAGAAGCGGCGGGCGCGGGCGTTGCCCCGGACGACCCAGAGGTGGACGCGGTCGTGGCCGAGGGTCACGCACTGCCGTAGCGCCTCCTGCATCAGAGCCCGGCCGGCGCCGGTGCCCAGGTGCCGCGGGTCGAGGTAGATGGCGTACAACTCGGCTTCCTCGGTGCGGACTTCACCGTCCCGGTAGGGACCGAGCGCGGCCCAGCCGACGATCTCCGTGCCCCGCGAGGCGACCAGGTTCACCACGCTGCTGCCGTCCCCCTGCGCGAAACGGGCCCGGCGGCGCTCGGCGTCGTCCTTCGCGCTCAGGGCGTCGAGGAAGGACTGCGGCATGAGGCCCCGGTACGCGAACTGCCAGCCGAGGACGCGGATCTCGGCGACACGGTCGCAGTCGGCGAGGACCATGGGACGGATCTGGAGGGGCTCGGCGTCGTCCATGGCGGCACCTTAGGGACTCGGCCGCCGGGCCGGCCCCCGATTATTCGCCGATCACCGCGAACGCCTCGATCTCCATCAGGAACTCCGGTCGCACCAGCGCGGCGACCTGTACGGCCGACGCGGCGGGGAGCCGGTCGTCGGGTATGTGGGCGGCGCGGGCCGCGCGGATGGCCGGCATGTAGGCCATGTTCGTGACGAAGTAGGTCAGTTTGACCACGTCGTCGAAGGTGGCGCCCGCGGCGGCGAGGCAGCGGCGGAGGTTCGCGAAGACCTGGCTGGCCTGGGCCGCCGCGTCGCCCTCGCCCACGAGCTTGCCGTCCTCGTCCAGGGCGAGCTGGCCGGAGATCGCGACGAAGCGGCCGGTGCCCAGGACGACGTGCGTGTAGGCCGCGGCAGGGGCGACGCCGTCGGGGGCGGGAATCCTCGTCAGTTCACTCATGCGTCCATGGTGGACCATGGGTCTGACAACGAGGATTCCCGCCCCCGAGGGACCGTCGGGCGGGGCTCAGCCGCGGAAGCCCAGCAACCCGTGCAGCGTCGAACCGTGCGCCGTGCTCGTCGCCGACTTCGCCGTGGTCAGCGGTTTCGGGTCGGGCGTCTTCTGGCACACCGCGTCGACCTCGCCGCCACTGCGCGGCACCTTGCCGTTGGTCAGATACGTCGCCAGGTACTTGTCCAGGCAGGCGTTCCCGCTCAGCGTGATGCCGTGGTTCCCGCCGCCCTGCTCGACCACGAAACTGGAGTCGGCCAGGAGTTGGTGGACCGTCGCGCCGCCCTCGTACGGGGTCGCCGCGTCGTTTGTCGCCTGGAAGAGCAGCGCCGGCGGCAGCTTGCCGTTGGCGATGTTGATCGGGTGCTCCGACTTCGTCGGCCAGAACGCGCACGGCGCGTTGTACCAGGCGTTGTTCCAGGTCATGAACGGCGCCTTGTCGTAGGCCGCCCAGTTGTCCTTGCGCCACTGGTTCCAGTCACGCGGCCAGGACGCGTCACGGCACTGCACCGAGGTGTAGACGCTGTACCCGTTGTCCCCGGAGGCGTCGATCGCGGCGAAGTTGTCGTACGCCTCGACCAGCGGATCGGCGTTCTTGTCGTTCACGTACGCGGCGAACGCCTCGGCGAGGTAGGGCCAGTAGCCGTTGTAATACCCGCCGGGCATGAAGGTGTCCTCCAGCTCGGAGGCGCCCACCTTCCCGCCGGCCGGCTTCTTGGCCAGCGCCTTCCGCATCGCGTACCACTTGGCCTCGATCCTGGCCGGGTCGGTGCCGAGCTTGTACGTGGAGTCGTACTTCGCGATCCACGCCATGAGCGCCTGCTGGCGGTCGTTGAACGCGTAGTCCTGCCCGAGGTTGTCGTCGTACCAGACACCCGTGGGATCGACGATGGAGTCGAGGACCAGGCGGCGGACGCGCTCCGGGTAGAGCTTGGCGTACACGGCGCCCAGGTAGGTGCCGTACGAGTAGCCGAAGTAGTTGATCTTCTTCGCGCCGAGTGCCGCCCGGATCGAGTCCATGTCCTGCACGGCGCTGATGGTGTTGATGTACGGCAGCACGCTCGCGTACTTCTTGCCGCAGGCTGCCGCGAAGGACTTCGCGCGCGTGAGGTTGGCCTTCTCCAGCGCCGGGGTGCTCGGCACCGAGTCGGGCCGGACCGGGTTGAAGTAGCCGGGCTTGCAGTCGAGGGCGGGGGTGCTCTTGCCGACGCCGCGCGGGTCGAAGCCGATGACGTCGTACTGGGACGCCACCGCCTTGGGCAGCGAGGACGCGACGAAGCCCGCCAGGGTCAGTCCGCTGCCGCCGGGGCCGCCGGGGTTGACCAACAGCGGGCCCTGGTACGTCTTCGCGGTGTGCGGGACCCGGGACAGGGCGAGCGTGATCTGCTTGCCGTGCGGGTTCGCGTGGTCGAGCGGCACCTTGACGCTCGCGCACTGCAGCGTCGGGTAGTCGGTGGTGGCGCAGCTCTTCCAGCTGGGCTTCGCCGCCTGAACGGTGGTCGTGGGATGCGCGGTGCTCGCGTCGGCGGGGAGAGCGGTGACCGTCCCGGCCACGACGACGGCGGCACCGCACAGCACAGCTGCGCGTTTTCTCATGTGTCCTCCCAGGACGGAGAGGCAGCGGACCGCGGTTCTCGCGGTCGGTCCTCGCCGCATAGTCCCGAAAAGCCGGGGTGGAAGAACCTGTTCAGCCGATACTTGACCCAATTGGGCCGCCGGATGCGCTCGAACGCCCCGGGATCGGCTTGGTGAGCAGCGCCTTCAGATCAGCGAGAGCTGCGTCGGCTCGCTCACCGGCTGATCGACCGGTTCGACCGGCTCGGGAATCCGGCGCGGCATGCCCGCGCGCGCGGGACCGATGCCGTACTCCTGCGCCAGGTCGTGGACCTGACGGGTGATCCGGCGCTGGTACCACTTCGGGGCGTACGCGCCCTCCGCGTACAGCCGCTCGTAACGGCGCACCAGATGCGGGTGGTGCTGCCCGAGCCAGGCCATGAACCACTCACGGGCGCCGGGCCGCAGATGCAGCACCAGGGGGGTCACCGAGGTGGCTCCGGAGGCGGCTATCGCCCTTACGGTGGCGCGCAGTTGGGCCGGGTGGTCGCTCAGGAAGGGGATCACCGGGGCCATCAGGACCCCGACGTCGATGCCGTGCTCGGTCAGCGTCCTCACGGCGTCCAGGCGTCGCTCCGGGGAGGGCGTGCCGGGCTCCACCGTGCGCCACAGCGCGGGGTCGGTGAAGCCGACCGAGACCGAGATGCCGACCTCGGTGACCTCGGAGGCCTGCACCAGGAGGTCCAGGTCGCGCAGGATCAGCGTGCCCTTCGTCAGGATCGAGAAGGGGTTCGCGTGGTCGCGCAGGGCGCCCAGGATGCCCGGCATCAGCCGGTAGCGGCCCTCCGCGCGCTGGTAGCAGTCGACGTTCGTGCCCATCGCTATGTGCTCGCCGAGCCAGCGCCGTGAGCCGAGCTGGCGGCGCAGCAGGTCCGGCGCGTTCACCTTGACCACGATCTGCGAGTCGAAGCCGAGGCCGGTGTCGAGGTCCAGATAGCTGTGGGTCTTGCGGGCGAAGCAGTACACGCAGGCGTGCGAGCAGCCCCGGTACGGGTTGACCGTCCACTCGAAGGGCATGCGGGAGGCCCCCGGCACCCGGTTGATGATCGAGCGGGCCCGCACCTCGTGGAAGGTGATCCCGCGGAACTCGGGCGTGTCGAAGGTACGGGTGGTCACCGCGTCCGCGCCGAACAGCGCGACGTCGGCCGTCCGGCTGTGGCTGTCGGACTCCGTTGTCAGGTTCTCCCAGCGCATGGCGCCTCCTCGGTAGGCCTGCCCCCAGAGTGAAACACTTGTTCGAATTACTGTGCAAGTGTCATTCCCGATCGCTTCCGACGCCTTGAGGCACCCCGATTTGGGTGACCGAGTGCGAGGGTGGTTGGCTTGCCCCGACCCCGAGAACGCAAGTCCTGGAGGAACCCAATGGCGCAGGTCGAGGCGACTACCGAGCGGGTCGTCGCAGCCGACGCGGAGGCGGTCTTCGACGCCCTCGCCGACTACAGCGGCACGCGCGCGAAGCTGCTGCCCGAGCAGTTCAGCGAGTACGAGGTGCGCGAGGGCGGCGACGGCGAGGGCACTCTCGTCCACTGGAAGCTCCAGGCCACCAGCAAGCGCGTCCGCGACTGCCTCCTGGAGGTCGGCGAGCCGACCGACGGCGAACTGGTCGAGAAGGACCGCAACTCCACCATGGTCACCACCTGGCGGGTCACCCCGGCCGGCGAGGGCAAGTCCCGCGTCGTCGTGACCAGCACCTGGAACGGCGCCGGCGGCATCGGCGGCTTCTTCGAGCGCACCTTCGCGCCCAAGGGCCTCGGCCGGATCTACGACCTGGTCCTCGACAAGCTCGCCACCGAGGTCGAGAAGTAGGCCCAAAGGCCAACTCTCCAGGGCGCGTTGGCGCTCACGCCGCGCCCCTCACCGGTTCGAGTGGATCTCCGTTCGAGCCGGGCGTACGCCGTAACTCGTCACGCTTGCTCGCAGTTGTCGCCTAAAGCGGGAATTGTGCGGCAGGCGCGACGAGGGGAGCGGTACGTGGGCGGGACGACTCTGGTGCAGGACGAACGGGCCTCGACGCCTCCGGAGACACCGGTCCCCGCACCCGTCGAGAAGGTCGAACTCAGCCCGCGCCGCGTGCGGTTGGTCTTCCTCGGCCTGATGCTCGCGCTGCTCCTCGCGGCCCTCGACCAGATGATCGTCGCCACCGCGCTCCCGAAGATCGTCGGCGAACTGCACGGCCTGGAGAAGATGTCCTGGGCGATCACCGCCTACCTCCTCACCTCCACGGTCGGCCTGTCGGTCTACGGCAAACTCGGCGACCTCCTCGGCCGCAAGAGCGTGTTCCAGTTCGCGATCGCGGTCTTCGTGATCGGCTCCGCGCTCGCGGGCCGCGCCCAGTCCATGGACCAGCTCATCGCGTTCCGCGCGGTGCAGGGCATCGGCGCGGGCGGGCTCATGATCGGCGTGCAGGCGATCATCGCGGACATCGTGCCGCCCCGGCAGCGCGGCCGTTTCATGGGCCTGATCGGCGCCACCTTCGGACTCGCCTCCGTCGCGGGCCCGTTGCTCGGCGGCTACTTCACGGACCACCTCTCCTGGAGGTGGTGCTTCTACGTCAACGTGCCCTTCGGCGTGGTGACCCTGGCCGTCGTGACCGTCGTACTGAAACTGCCGAAGCCCACCGCCAGGGCCCGCCTCGACATCCTCGGCGCGCTGCTGCTCGCCGCCGCCTCAACCTGCCTCGTCCTGCTGACCAGTTGGGGCGGTACCGAGTACGCCTGGGGCTCGCGCGTCATCCTCGGTCTCGGTGCGGGAGCCGTGGCCGCCGCCGTCCTCTTCCTTGTCGCCGAGCGCTTCGCGCCCGAACCCCTCATCCCGCTACGGCTGTTCAAGGACGCCGTCTTCAACGTCACCGCCCTGGTGGGCCTGGTGATCGGGGTCGCGCTGTTCGGGGCCGCCAGCTATCTGCCGACCTTCCTGCAGATGGTCGACGGGGCGAGCGCCACCGAGTCCGGACTGCTGATGCTGCCCATGATGGGCGGCATCGTCGGCGCGTCCATCATCTCCGGGCAACTCATCAGCCACACCGGCCGATACAAGATCTACCCGATTCTCGGCAGCGCCCTCGCCGTGCTCGGCATGTGGCTGCTGTCCCGGCTCGAAGTCGACACCTCCCGGCTGCAGTACAGCGTCTGGATGGCCGTCCTCGGTGCCGGTATCGGCATGGTGATGCCCGTCCTCGTCCTCGCCGTGCAGAACTCCGTACGGCCCGCCGACCTCGGCACCGCCACCAGCGCCAACAACTACTTCCGGCAGATCGGCGGCAGCGTCGGCGCCGCCATCTTCGGCACGCTGTTCGCCGACCGGCTCACCGATGCCCTGCGCGAGCGCATCCCTGCGGGTGGTGGCCTTCCCGACCCCGAGTCCATCACCCCGCAGCTCGTCCACGCGCTGCCCCCGGCGCTGCGCGACAGCTATATCCGGGCCTATGCCGACGCGATGCCCCGGATCTTCCTCTACCTGGTGCCGGTGCTCGCCCTCGGCCTGCTCATCGCCTTCTTCCTCAAGGAGAAACCACTGGTGTCCCACAACGCCCCCGCCGAGACGTCCGAGGCCGCACCCTTCAACTCCCCGATCCCGCAGGCCCGTTCGGTGTACACCCCTGGAATTCCCGTCTGCGGCACGGTGCAGCACCCCGACGGGACCGTCGTGCCCCGGGCCGCGCTCACCCTCATCGACGTCTCCGGACAGCAGATCGGGCGGGGCGCCAGCGGTGGCGACGGACGGTACGCGCTGTCGACGCCCGGCTCCGGGTCGTACGTCCTGATCGCGGCGGCCGGCGGGCACCAGCCGCAGGCGGTGTCCGTGACCGTGGGGGAGCGGCCCGTCGAACTCGACGTCGTCCTCGGCGGCGCCGGACGCCTCGCCGGGAGTGTGCTGACCGCGGACGGCACCCCGGTGCGGGAGGCCGCCGTGACGCTCACCAATGTGCACGGCGAGGTGGTGGCCAGTACCCGCAGCGGGCGCGAAGGCACCTATGTGATCAGCGAGTTGGTGGCCGGCGAGTACACCCTCGCGGCCAGCGCGCCCGCGTTCCGGCCGGCCGCGCTCCCCGTCAGCGTGCAGGCCTCCCGCGAGACCCGGCAGGACGTCGAACTCGCCGGCGGCGCCGTGCTGCGCGGCACCGTCAGGGCGAGCGGCGAGCGAAGCGAGATGGGGGTCCCCCCGCCCGGAGGGTGGGGGAGGCCCGTCGAGGACGCGCGCGTGACGCTCCTCGACGCGGCGGGCAACGTCGTCGACACCCTCACCACCGGCCCCGACGGCACCTTCCGGTTCGTCGACCTGTCCTCCGGCGAGTACACGGTGATCGCCGCCGGGTATCCGCCCGTGGCCACCGTGCTCCAAGTGGCGGGCGGGGGACGCACAGAACGCGATCTGCAACTCGGCCACGAGGACTGACCCCCTGCCCCAGGGGGCGCGGAGGCGCACGCCGGTGCGGATTGGGCAGGACCAATTCCGGGAATGCCGCACATCGCCACCGGCCGCCCCCGTAGCGTGGTGGACGGCGGCACAGATCTTGCGGAGCCGTGGGGAGAGAGGGCCTGGGCCATGGACCGTGGCACCGAACGGGAGGCGTCTCCCGGCCGCGGGGCCGGGGACGACGTGGTGACCGAACACACCGCGGCGGGCCGTATCCCGCTGGCTGTGGTCCTCATCGACCGCGACGGACTCGTCTCGCACTGGAGCCGCGGCGCCCGACGGCTGTTCGGCACCACCAAGGAAGAGGCGATCGGCCAGACGGCGGTCGACCTGCTCCCCGTCTCCGGCGCCCTGCCCGACGACGAGGAGACCAACCCCTACGGCACGTTCGCGGACTACGACGGGCTCGGCCCCGACCTTGAATCCTCCCTCGACGGACGGCTGTCCTACCCGGCGGCCGGACGCGCCCGCCTCACCGTGCCCGAGCGGAGCGAGATGGGGGTACCCCCGACCGAAGGCTGGGGGAGGGACCGTGTGGACGTCCTGTGGTGGGCGTACCCACTGGTCGGCCCGGGCCGGGAGCGACTGCTCGTGCTCGCCGCCGACGCGGACGGCCTGCACCATGATCTCCCCGAGGCGGACGGCGCCTTCGAGCGCATAGCCCCCGGCTTCGCCCACCACACGGACTTCGCGGGCGCCGACGAACTCGCCCGCAGGCTCCCCGAGATCCTGCCCAGCATGAGCGTCGACGAAAGCGCCCGCATCGTCGCCCAGGTCCTCGAACTGGGCTACCCAGTCCTGGAGTTCAGCCAGAACGAGCGGGTGCCGGTGACCCCCGACTGGGGCGTCGCCCGCCGCGCCGAGCGCAAGGCGCGCCGCGAGCGGGCCGCCGTAGCGGTCGCCGAAGGCCTGCCCGTGCCCCAGGACGCCGTGGACGAGGGCGAGGACCTCGAATACGTCGCCGTACGCGAGCGCCTGGAGTTCCTCAACGAGGTCAGCGGCCGTATCGGCACCTCGCTCGACCTCGCCAAGACCATCATCGAGGTCAGCAGGGCCGTCGTACCCAAGTTCACGGACGTCGCCGGCACCTATCTCCGCGAACAGGTCGTCGCCGGTGAGGGGTTCCCGGACGGTGTGCCGGACACCACCACCATGTGGCACCGGGTCGCGCTGGAGCACACCGACGAACCCGGCCGCTGGGACGACGTCGTACCGGTCGGCGAGGCCATGCCGTTCCCGGCGCACACCCCGTTCTTCCAGTGCATGACCACCGGCGACCCCGTGCTCGTGCCGCGCATCAGCGAGCAGATGGGGCACATGATCGCCTCGCAGTTCGAGAAGCGCGACATCCGGCCGCTGATCACCGGCCGCTCCATGCTGGTCGTCCCGCTCAAGGCCCGCAATGTCGTCCTCGGCTTCATGATCCTGCTGCGCCACCCGGAGCGCGTCGAGTTCAACGACATGGACCGCGTCACCGGCGCCGAACTCGCCGCCCGCGCGGGCCTCGTGCTCGACAACGCGCGCATGTACACCTACCAGGAGAGTGTCGCCGAGACCCTCCAGGACAGCATGCTGCCGCACATACCGCCGCGCATGGCGGGCTGCGACATCGCCACCCGCTATCTGCCGGGCACGCTCCTCGGGCGGGTCGGCGGCGACTGGTTCGACTCGGTGAAACTGCCCGGCGCCCGCACCGCGCTCGTCGTCGGCGACGTCATGGGCCACGGCCTCAACTCGGCAGCCATGATGGGCCAGTTGCGCACCGCCGTGCAGACCATGGCCGCCATGGACCTCCCGCCCGCCCAACTCCTGCGCAACCTCGACGACTTGGCACAGCGCCTCGGCGACACCTATCTCGCGACCTGTCTGTACGTGGTCTACGACCCGATCGAGGGCGAACTCCACATCGGCAACGCGGGCCACATCCCGCCGGTGATCGTGCGGGCCCGGGACGGCCGCAGCGAACTGCTCGACCTGCCCACGGGCGCGCCCATCGGCGTCGGCGGGGTGCCCTTCGAGGCGGTCCGCGTGCGCGTGGACCCCGGGGACCGGCTCGTGATGTGCACCGACGGACTGGTCGAGGTGCGCGGCGAGGACATCGGCGTAGGACTCGCGACCCTGAGCGAGTCGGCCGCGCATCCGGCCGCGTCCATGGACGACGCCTGCGACACGATCATCCGCTCCCTCAACACACGCGGTGGCCGCAAGGACGACGTCGCCCTCCTGATGGCCCGCCTCAACGGCATCGGGCCGGAAGACGTCGCCGAATGGCGGCTCACCCTCGACCCGGTCGAGGCCGGCCGGGCCCGCGCGGTGGTCCGCGAACAGCTCCACGAGTGGGGCCTCGCCAAACTCGCCGACAACGCCGCCCTGTTGGCCGGCGAACTGGTCACCAACGCGGTACGGCACTCCCACGGCCGCCGGATCGCACTGCGCCTGGTGCGCGGCGACACCCTGCTGTGCGAGGTGGACGACGACGATCCCACCCTGCCGACCCTGCTCGGCGCGGGCCCCGGCGACGAGTTCGGACGCGGACTGCATGTGGTCGGCGTACTCGCCCGCGAGTGGGGCGCCAGCCGTACGACCGCGGGCAAGACCGTCTGGTTCGAACTCACCCTGCCGCGCCGCTGACGCGTACGCGACCGCAGGTGGCCATGGGGGCGCAAGGGGCGCACATCGGCGTACAAGGGTCGAATGAGCGGTGAAGGAATGCGCCGTGTGCTTGTGAGCGGGACCCCGGCGCGATAGACCGTACTGGCCCGTCACTTATGGCGGAACGGCGTCGCATCCTGGGGAGTTGGGCATGAGCGTGACCAGTCGGTACCGGGACGCCTGGGAGGGTTTCTGGCGCGAGGCGCCCGAGGAACAGGGGGCCGTCTTCTGGGACGCGTCGCCGACACAGACCGTCGGACTCCATCTCGCCCTGTTCGAGCCGAAGTTGCGGGACCCCGGCCTCCAGATGATCGACCTCGGCTGCGGCAACGGCACTCAGACCCGCTTCCTCGCCGACCGGTTCACCCATGTCGTCGGCGCCGACCTGTCCGCCGCGGCCATCGACCACGCCCGGCACGCCGACCCGGCGGGACAGGCGACCTACCGGCTGCTGGACGGGACCGACAAGACCGAGGTCGAGACGCTGCACGCCGAACTCGGCGACGCCAACGTCTATATGCGGGGTGTGCTGCACCAGGTCGACCCCGACGACCGGCAACTGCTGGTGGACGGGATCGCCACGCTCGTCGGGGAGCGCGGCCATGTCTTCCTCGTCGAACTCGCCGAGGCCGCCCGCCCGATCATCGGCGGACTGGCCCAGGACCCGGACGGACCGCCCGCGAAACTCGCTCCGATCCTCCGCCACGGAATCGCGCCCGGCGAGGTGGCCGACGACGAGGTGCTCGAACTCCTCCGCGCGGCCGGCCTCACCGTCCTCGCGAGCGGTGAACTGCCCCTGATCACCACCGAGTTCAGGCCCGACGGCGCCCGTATCGAGCTGCCGTCGAAGTGGCAGATCGCGGGACGCGCGGCGTGAGACGGCGGGGGGAGGCGGGGCGGCTCACCGCCTCCCTCCCCCCACCTGGATCAACCGAAGGGGCCTGCCCCGACCCGTCCTATCCGAACTGGTGCTTGAGGAACGACCCGGACCACGCCATCAGGTCCGCCGGCACGTAGTACCCCTTCTCGTCGTTGATCGCGTCCCAGTTCTCCGCGACGTCCTCCACGGAGGCCGTGCCCCCCTCGTGCGCGTACCCCTCCGTCGAGGCCAGGAAGACCCGCGCGAACCGGCCCGCCCCGGCCGTGTAGATCTCCCCGCTCACCGGGCAGTCCTCGTGCGCGAGATAGGCCACCATCGGAGCGACGGCCGTCGACGGCATGTACGGCATGCCCTCCGCGGTCTCGGCGGGTTCCTCCTCGGGCCCGCCGCCCATCCGGGTCATCGCGGCCGGCGCGATCAGGTTGACCTTGATGTTGTGCGGCTCGCCCGCCAGCTTCGCGCTGCGTGCCATGCCTACCGTGCCCGCCTTCGCGGCGGCGTAGGACAGGTTGTCGGCCATGCCGAACATGCCGCTGGAGGTGGTCAGCACGACCCGGCCGTAGCCCTGCTCGACGAAGTACGGCCAGGCGGCCCGCATCGTGTTGAAGGAACCGAGGAGGTGGACGGCCAAGTGCCGTTCCAGGTTGTCGAGTTCGATCTCCGGCAGGCCCGCGTACCGGATGATCCCGGCGTTGTTGACGAGGACGTCGATCCGGCCGAAGTCGCGGATCGCGGTGTCGATGACGGCCTCGCCGCCCGCCTGCGTCGACACGTCGTGGGTGTCGGCCACGGCCTCGCCGCCCGCGGCGACGATCCCGTCGACGACCTTCTGCGCGGGTCCGGCGTCCGAGCCCTCGCCCTCCATCGACCCGCCCAGGTCGTTGACGACGACCTTCGCCCCGCGCTCCGCCAGCAGACGGGCGTAGGCGCGGCCGAGGCCACGGCCCGCGCCGGTGACGACGGCGACGCGTCCTTCGAAGCCGAACTCGCTCATGGGTGACTCCAGTTGGGTGCGGAAAAGCGTGGGGAGCTACCAGGTGACCGGCAGCTCGTGAATGCCGTAGGCGAGCGCGTCGTCCCTGCGGAACCTCAGCTCGTCGAAGCCGACGGCGAGGCGCAGGGTCGGGACGCGGCGGTACAACGTGCCGTAGACGACCTGCAGTTCGACGCGGGCGAGCTGCTGGCCGAGGCACTGGTGGATGCCCCAGGCGAAGGCGTGGTGGTGCCGGGCCTCGCGGGTGATGTCGAACTTCTCCGGTTCGGGGAAGGCCGCCGGGTCCCAGTTGCCCGCGGGCAGCGCGACGACCACGCCTTCGCCGGCCTTGATGGTGACGCCCTCGATCTCGATGTCCTCGGAGGCGATCCGCCGTTGGCCGAGCGCCGGGATCGTCAGATAGCGCAGGATCTCCTCGACGGCGCCCGCGACGGCCTTCGGGTCGTCGCTCCCGCGCAGCAGGGCGAGTTGCTCCGGGTTCCGCAGGAGCAGGGCGGTGCCCAGGGTGATCATGCTGGCGCTGGTCTCGTGACCGGCGATCAGCAGGATCATGCACAGCATGACGGCGTCCGGCAGGGTGACCTCGCCCGCCTTGATCCGCCCGGCGAAGTCCGAGACGACGTCGTCGCTCGGCTCCTCCATCCGCTTCTGCAGCAGCCCGGCCAGATAGCCGCCCAGCGCTTCCATGGCCGCCCGGTCCTGCTCGGCGGTCTTGTCGCTGCGGGTCGCCAGCGAGGCGTGCTCCTGGAAGAACTCGTGGTCCTCGTACGGCACTCCGAGCAGCGCGCAGATCATCAGCGAGGGCAGCGGCAGCGACAGCGCGGTGTTGAGGTCCGCCGGGTTCGGGCCCGTGAGCATCTTGTCGATCAGCTCGTCGGTGAACCGCTGGATCTCCGGCCGCAGCTTCTCCATCCGGTTGCGGGTGAACGGAGCCGTCATCATGCGGCGGATCCGCGTGTGGTCGGCGCCGTCGGCGTTGAAGATGGTCAGCGGGTGATGGGGGGAGTTCTCCGCCATGGCCTGGTTCGGGTGCGGGAACCCGGGCTGCTTGTCGTTCGAGCTCACCCGCGGGTCGGACAGGATCAGGCGCTGCGCGGCATGCCCGGTCACCAGCCACGGGGTGCTGCCGTCCCAGATCCGGCCCCGGGACACGGGCGCCGTCTCGTTGAGGGCGCGCAGCCCGGCCGGCGGGGCGAACGGGCAGGTGCGGTCCCGCGCGCCCGGGTAGTCGAAGATCTCCGCGTCAGGGGCGGCGAGTTCCGTCTCGGCCTCGGACATGGTGGTGCCTCCAGATGAGGGTGGGGGTGGGGATGGGAGTGGGGGGAACGCGGCTGGGGGTCATTCCTCGACACGGATCGCCAGTGCGGGGCACACCGCCGCCGCGTTCCGTACGTCGTCGGCCAGTTCGGCTGGCGGGTTCTCGTCCAGCAGGACGACGATGCCGTCCTCGTCACGCTGGTCGAACACATCCATCGCGGCGGCGACGCACTGCCCGGCGGCGACGCACTTGTCCTCGTCGACGACAACCTTCATGGCAACTCTCCTGATCGTTCCTGGTCGTTCAGTGGGTGGGGGAGGGGACCGAGTCGGCGATCTCCTGACGGCGCTGCCTGGCCTGCTTGGGCATGTTCCAGCCGAGGATCCCGGTCACCCGGCCGCCGCGGCGGTACCGCGCGACGAACCGGCGGGCCGCCAACTCGCCGTCCACGACGTCCACTTCGGCATCGGCCGGCAGAAAACCGTGCACCTGGAGCTTGGCGTCGAACTGATCGGTCCAGAAGTACGGCACCGGTTCGTAGGGCCGGTCCTCCCCGAGGACCGCTCCGGCGACCGCCAGGGCCTGCTCGGTGGCGTTCGTCCGGTTCTCCAGCCGGATCAGCCGGCCGAGCTGCTCGTGCTGCCAGCGGGCCACGTCCCCGACGGCGTAGATCCCCGGCGCGGCCCGGCAACGCGAGTCGCACACCACGCCGTTGTCGAGTTCGAGGCCGCTGCCGGCCAGCCACTCCGTCGCCGGAGTCGCCCCGATCGCGACCACGACCACATCGGCGGGCAGTACCTCGCCGGTGCTCAACTCGACGCCGGAGACGCGGCCTTGGGCACCTGTCAGTCCTACGACACCGTTCCCGAGCCGGAGTTGCACACCCCGCTCGGTGTGCAGCTCCGCGAGCAGCCCCGACACCAGCGGGCCCACCTGAAGGGCCAGCGGTCCCGTCAGGGGGCCGGCGAGGGTGACGTCCAGGCCCAACGTCCTTGCGGTGGCGGCGATTTCCGAGCCGAGGACCCCCTCGCCGACGATCACCAGACGTGAGCCGGCGAGCAGATCGGTGCGCAGGGCGAGCGCGTCGTCGAGGGTGCGCAGCACATGCACACCGGTCAACTCCCCGTGCCCGGGCAGCACTCGGGGCCGTACCCCGGTGGCGATCACGATCGCGTCCGCGCTCGGCTCGCGCCCGGACTCGGTGCGCACGGTCCGGGTCGCCGGGTCCAGGGCGACCGCCGGGTCACCGAGCACGAACTCGGTGTCCAGGCCGGTCAGCATCTCCTCGGTGCGCAGTGCGGCCCGGTCCGGTGCCCAGGCGCCGGAGAGGATCTGCTTGGACAGCGGCGGACGGTCGTACGGGGCGTGCGGTTCGGCGCCGAGCACCGTGATCCGGCCCGTGTACCCCTTGCGCCTCAGGGCCTCCACCGTGGTCAGCCCGGACGCGGAGGCGCCCACCACCAGCACGTGGGCCACGGCCCCGGTGTCGTCCTCGATGCTCATGTGCGGCTCCGTTGCGGCGTCGTTGCGATGGACTGTGCGGGTGCTCACACGAGGTAGCGTCCGCCGTTGGTGCTGAGGGTCTGGCCGGTGACGTAGGACGCTTCCTCGGAGGCGAGGTAGGCCACCGCGTAGGCGACGTCCTCCGGCAGGCCTGCCCGCTTCATCGGCATGGTGGCGGCGGCTGCCTCCACGTCGACGGGGCCCTGGCGGACCAGCGGGGTGTCGATGAAGCCGGGCGGCACGTGGTTGACCGTGATGCCCTTCTCGATGTACTCGATCGCCAGGGCGCGGGTGAGGCCGATGACACCGCCCTTGGAGGAGGCGTAGTGGGCCATCGCGGGCGCGCCGGTCTGCGCGGAGGACGAGGAGATGTTGACGATCCGGCCCCAGCCCGCCTCGACCATGTCGGGCACGATCTCCTTGGTGACCAGGAAGGGGCCCTTGAGATTGATCGCGATCATGCGGTCCCAGGACGCCTCGGAGATGCTGGTGAACGGCTCGTAGGCGGTGATGCCCGCGTTGTTGACGAGGATCGAGACCGGGCCGAGGTCCTCGCGGGTGCGGGCCGCCGCGGCTGCCACCGCGCCGGCCTCGGCCGCGTCG